>NZ_JAVRQI010000066.1:0-527 GCF_031854425.1 Paracoccus broussonetiae
CCTAACGGGTCACTCGTAATAGCAGGAATCACCGCGCCGGGAACTTTTGAAGTGTACGCGCTGAGGTTGCCGTATTTGCGGTTCCCTACGTTTTCAACCAGTGCAACATAATCCCCCGGCTTACCAGAAACAGCCGTAAACTGAATAGTACCGTTTGTGGTGTCACTATAAGCAAGCGTAGGATTACCAACAACGCGAAGGTTTACCGGGTCAAGTAGTCGCAGTGTGTAACGCTGGTTAACTGGCTGGAGTTGGTTTAAATCGGTAGAGCGTTTAATCTCGCGCCCTTGCTGGTTAAATAGTTTCCAGCCATTTTGTTCTAACCCTGAAAACAGGTTAGAGGAGGTTGTCCAAGTAGCACTCATTATTAACTCACTCCCACGGTTGAAAGAATCATAACTTCGTCAGTTTCAGGCTGAACGTTTGAGTTATGTTTCGTGATTGTCGTATAGGCGCATTTATCCAGACTTAAATCAATACAATCGCCCGTCTGAATAGTGCGTTTCCAACTGGCATACGAATAGCGA
>NZ_JAVRQI010000067.1:0-517 GCF_031854425.1 Paracoccus broussonetiae
GTTGTTAGTAGTCCCAAGAAAAGGAGTCAAATGAAAAATTTTAAATAACTGAGATTAAAAATACACATTGTGATGCGAGTTGCAAAATACTCATGGTCTAATGGCATCACTCTTAGATTATACACTACAACCTTCAATAGTTGTTTACTGATGCGCTTGTTCCGTCCAAAGAACCTTTTGAGTTGAACCTTCATTCTTCAATAACCTTGTCATCCTTGTCCAATGCCTTAACATGAATTGTTGAAGTTGTGAACATGAACGCTCTCAACATTACAGGTGGAATGGCATCGTCAAGTTCGTATCTAAGTGAAGTGAAAGTGAGTGATGGGTCTCCTATTGAGTTGTCTGACAACTTGCTTAGTGGAATTGTCTTTGAAGAGTATGAGTCCGGAACACTTGCCCTTGTGTCGACAGTGTTTCCAATTCCAGAAAAGTTTGAGAAGGAATTTCACAATGCAGCTGCCGTGTCTGTTGCCGCTGAAGATATGTCATAGGCAATTCCGTCATTTTGCTCCAC
>NZ_JAVRQI010000009.1:0-230822 GCF_031854425.1 Paracoccus broussonetiae
CCAGACCGCCCGCATATCTCTTCAGATATCTCGCAATGTCAAAAAGCAGGGGATAAAAAACAACCCGAACCGCGCCATTTCCTTCGTGGCGCCGTCAAGCCATCTCATTCCCGAATTGTCCCAGATCAAGCAACACTTCCGCACCGCTCAATCCCGTCCCGAGCCAGCGTCGCCGTCTCGGTGAGCGGGTATTTACGGACCAACCCAAATACCCGCAAGGGCAAAAGTGACGGAAATAGATATTAAATTGCAACTTGTTGATTATAAACGGTAATGTATCCTCCACCGGATCGGTGATGCGGCGGAGGTAGGTTGCGACAGCGGATCACGCACCCGCGCGCCGCGCCGCGTTCCGGCCCGCCCCGGGCAAAAACCTCAGCAAACGCAGGGCCAGAAGCACCAGAATCAAACCCAGCATCGTCAACGGCTTCGCTTCCCACAGCTTCAGCGCCCAAAGCCAGTGCACGGAGACAAGAACCGCGGCGGGATAGATCAGGCGATGCAGCCGTCTCCACCCCGCGCCCATGCGGCGGATCGACCAGCGGTTCGACGTCACCGCCAGTGCCGTCAGCATAAGGAACGCCAGCATCCCGAAGATCAGGTAGGGACGCTTGACCACGTCCTTCAGCATCTGCGCCCAGAGAAAGGCCATGTCGAAGGCGATCCAGGCCGACAGATGCAGGACAGCATAGCTGAAGCAGATGAGGCCAAGCGCCTGTCGAAACCGAACCAGATTTATCCGCGTCAGCCGCAACAGGGGCGTGACCGCCAGCGTCCCGATCAGAAAGTAAAGCGCCGTCCGCCCCAGGCGATGTTCGATGTCGCGGACCGGCTCGACCCCCAGATTGCCGTGAAATGTGTCCCAGACCAAGAGGACCAGGGGGATCGCCCCCAGAAGCCAGACGGCCCAGACAGGCAGGCGGCGAAACCAGCGATTCAGAACCTGCGCCATCAGTAAGCTTTGGCCAGGTTCATCCCGGCATAGAGGCTGGCGACCTCGTCCCCATAGCCGTTGAACATCAGGGTTTCCTGCCGACCGCCAAACAGGCCGCTGCCGATCCGCCTTTCAGTTGCCTGGCTCCAGCGGGGATGGTCGACCTGCGGGTTCACATTGGCATAGAAACCGTACTCGCTGGGTTGCAGCATCTGCCAAGTGGTCCGAGGCTGCTTGTCGGTCAGCGAGATGGCGACGATCGACTTGATCGACTTGAAGCCGTATTTCCACGGCACGACCAGCCGGATCGGCGCCCCGTTCTGGTTGGGCAGGACCCGCCCATAAAGCCCCGTCGCCAGGATTGTCAGGGGATTCATCGCCTCGTCCAGGCGCAATCCTTCGCGATAGGGCCAGTCGATGCCGCCGCCGTAGGCCTGCCCCGGCATCTGCTTGGGGTCCAGCAGGGTCTGGAAGGCGACGTATTTCGCGCCGGATTGCGGACCCGCCTTTTTCAGGATTGCGGCCAGCGGTACGCCCAGCCATGGAATCACCATCGACCATGCCTCGACGCAGCGCAGGCGATAGATGCGTTCCTCCAGCGCGGAATCGGGGACCAGATCCTCGACCCCATAGCTGCCGGGATGGTCCACCATCCCCTCGATCCGGACGGACCAGGGCGAGGTCTTCAGCGACCCGGCATTGCTGGCGGGATCGGTCTTGCCGGTGCCGAATTCATAGAAGTTGTTGTAGTTGGTGATCTCTTCGAAGGTGTTCTGCTTCTCGACCGTGGAATAGCGCGAGGTCTTGCCTGCGAGCGCCAGTGCGGGGGTGCCAAGCAGGGCAATCGCGCCCGCCGCAATGAACTTGCGGCGGTCAAGATAGCTCTGCTCGGGCGTTACATCGGACCATTTCAGCTTCATCCCGGCCTCCCAGACATTGTGTTCATGACACCAGTCACGGACATGATCGCAGGGCAGTGCAGCGGATGGAATGACTTTCCCGTGATCCTGTCAGGTGGTGACGTCCGGCCGCTCGCGGCCGGTGAATTCACGGATCAACGCGATCTCCTCGGCAGCGGCGATCACCGGGGCCAGCGCCTCCTCGACCGGCAGATCGTGGCGCGCGTGATCGGGTTCGTATCTTTCAAGATAGACGCGCAGAGTCGCGCCTTCGGTCCCCGTCCCGGACAGGCGCAGCACCACGCGCGAGCCGTCGGCAAAACCGATGCGGATGCCCTGGTTCTTAGACACCGAGCCATCGACCGGGTCGTGATAGGCAAAGTCGTCCGCGCTTGCGACCTCCATTCCCTGGACCTGCTGGCCCGGCAGATCCCCGGAAATGTCGCGCAGGCGCTGGATCAGCGCGTTCGCACGTTCGACGGGCACTGCCTCGTAATCATGACGCGAGTAATAGTTGCGGCCAAACTGCGACCAATGCGCGGCCATGATCTGCTCGACCGGCTCGATCCGGCGGGCCAGGATGTTCAGCCACAGCAGGACGGCCCAAAGCCCGTCCTTTTCGCGGACATGGTCCGATCCGGTGCCGGCGCTTTCCTCGCCGCAGATCGTGACGCGGCCGGCGTCCAGCAGATTGCCAAAGAACTTCCAGCCGGTCGGCGTCTCGTGGCACTCGATGCCCAGCTTTTCAGCCACGCGGTCGGCGGCGCGGCTGGTCGGCATTGACCGCGCGATCCCCGAAAGCCCCCCGGCATAGGCCGGCGCCAGATGCGCGTTCGCCGCCAGAACTGCCAGACTGTCCGAGGGCGTCACATAGATTCCGCGACCCAGCACCATGTTCCGGTCGCCATCGCCGTCCGATGCTGCACCGAAATCTGGCGCATCCTTCGCAAACATCGCCTCGACCAGATCATCGGCCCAGACCGGGTTCGGGTCCGGATGGCCGCCACCAAAATCGGGCGAGGGGATGCCATTGACGACGGTGCCCTCGGGCGCGCCCAAAATCCGCTCAAGGATCTCATGGGCATAGGGGCCGGTCACGGCGTGCATCGCGTCAAAGCGCATGCGGAAGCCGCCGATGAACAGGTTGCGGATCGCGTCGAAGTCGAACAGCTGGCCCATTAACTCGGCATAGTCGGCGACGGGGTCGACGATCTCGACCACCATCGCGCCCATCGCGGTTTCGCCAAGCGGGGTCAGGTCCAGGTCCCCGGTCTCAAGGATACGGTATTCGGACAGGTCCAGAGTGCGGGCAAAGATCAGGTCGGTGACGGATTCGGGCGCGGGACCGCCATTCGCGCCGTTGAACTTCATGCCGAAATCTTCGTCGATGCCGCCGGGATTATGGCTGGCGGACAGGATCACGCCGCCATCCGCCTTGCGCTTGCGGATCAGGTTCGAGGCAGCGGGCGTCGACAGCAACCCGCCCTGCCCCAGGATCACCCGCGCCGCGCCATTCGCCGCCGCCATGCGCAGGATCACCTGCACCGCGCGGTCGTTGAAGTAGCGCCCGTCTCCGCCAAGGACCAGCACCTTGCCCTGAACGCCCCCGATCGCGTCAAAGACCGACTGGGTGAAGTTCTCAAGGTAATGGGGGCCCATGAAGACCTTGGTTTTCTTGCGCAGGCCCGAAGTGCCGGGCTTCTGTCCCTCGATGGGCTTGGTGGGGACGGTCAGGATGCGGGTCATGTCTCGCCTCTGGTTCTGCAAGTATTGGGCGCGATCATGCATGTTTTCGCAGGGCTTACCATGCGTTGCATCGGTTGCGGGTAAAGACCCGCCGAAAGGAAAAGGGCGGCCGCCACGCGACCGCCCTTTCCACAGGCATCCGAATTAGTGCAGCGGCACTCTGGGACCGCTGTCCCCGGCCTCGCCCAGATGGACCCCGGTGACGCGATTTCCGACGATCAGCCCATCCGGTCCCGCGCTGACGTGGACCGTCTGGCCATCCAGCACCTCGCCCGACAGGATCATCTCGGCCAGCGGGTTCTGCAGGCTGCGCTGAATCACCCGTTTCAGGGGGCGCGCACCGAAGACAGGGTCATAGCCTTCGTCAGCCAGCCATTTGGTCGCATCCTCATCCAGTTCCAGCAGGATATTCCGCTGTGCCAGCCGATGTTCCAGCTGGAACAGCTGGATTTTGACGATCCCGTCCATGTTGTCCCGCGTCAGGCGGTGGAAGATGATGATCTCGTCCAGCCGGTTCAGGAACTCGGGACGGAAATGGGCGCGCACCGCGTCCATCACCTGCGTCCGCGCCTGGCTCGAATCCGCCCCATCGGGAAGACTCGACAGCGCCTGTGCCCCAAGGTTCGAGGTCAGGATGATCAGCGTCTGCTTGAAATCCACCGTCCGGCCCTGACCGTCGGTCAACTGACCGTCGTCCAGCACCTGCAACAGCACGTTGAAGACATCGGGATGGGCCTTTTCGACCTCGTCGAACAGGATCACCTGATAGGGGCGACGCCGCACGGCCTCGGTCAACACGCCACCCTCGTCATAGCCGACATAACCCGGAGGCGCGCCGATCAGGCGGGCGACCGAGTGTTTCTCCATGAACTCGGACATGTCGATGCGAACCATCGCAGAGTCGTCGTCGAACATGTATTCGGCGATGGCCTTGGTCAGCTCGGTCTTGCCGACGCCGGTCGGGCCAAGGAACAGGAAGCTGCCCAGTGGCCGTTTCGGATCGTTCAGCCCGGCCCGCGCACGGCGCACCGCGTTCGAGACGGCAGTGACCGCTTCGGATTGGCCGATGACGCGCTTGCCCAGCACCTCTTCCATCTTCAGCAGCTTCTCACGCTCGCCCTCCAGCATCTTGCTGGTGGGAATGCCGGTCCAGCGCTCCACCACCTCGGCGATCTGCTCGGGGCGAACCGCCTCCTCGACCATCGGACCCTCGTCGGTGCCTTCGGATTCGGCGAGCTTCTTTTCCAGGCCCGGAATGATGCCATAGGAAAGCTCCCCGGCCTTGGCGAGGTTGCCTTCCCGCTTGGCCTGATCCAGCTCGGCGCGGGCCTTGTCGAGTTGCTCCTTGAGGTTGCGCGAGCCTTCCAGCTTGTCGCGTTCGGCCTGCCAGCGAGCCGTCATCGTCGCCGACTTCTCCTGCAGCTCGGAAAGCTGTTTCTCAAGCTTTTCCAGCCGGTCCTTGCTGGCGGCATCATCTTCCTTCTTCAGGGCCTCGGCCTCGATCTGCATCTGCAGGATCTGCCGATCCAAGGCATCCAGCTCCTCGGGTTTGGAATCCACCTCCATGCGCAGGCGGCTTGCCGCCTCGTCCATCAGGTCGATGGCCTTGTCGGGCAGGAAGCGGTCGGTGATGTAGCGGTTCGAAAGCTGCGCAGCAGCCACCAGCGCGGCGTCGCTGATGCGGACGCCGTGATGCAGCTCATACTTCTCCTTGATACCGCGCAGGATCGAGATCGTATCTTCTACCGTCGGCTCTTCGATCATGACCGGCTGGAACCGGCGGGCCAAAGCCGCGTCCTTTTCGATATACTTGCGATATTCGTCCAGCGTGGTCGCACCGACGCAATGCAGCTCACCCCGGGCCAGCGCGGGCTTGATCAGGTTCGCCGCATCCATCGCGCCGTCTGTCTTGCCAGCGCCGACAAGAACGTGAAGCTCATCGATGAACAGCACGATTTCCCCGGCTGCGTCCTCAATCTCTTTCAGGACCGCCTTCAGCCGCTCCTCGAATTCGCCGCGATATTTCGCACCGGCGATCAGCGCACCCATGTCCAGCGCCCAAAGCTGCTTGTTGCGCAGGGATTCCGGCACGTCGCCGTTCACGATGCGCAGCGCCAGCCCTTCGGCGATGGCGGTCTTGCCGACGCCGGGTTCACCGATCAAGACCGGGTTGTTCTTGGTCCGGCGCGACAGCACCTGCATGGCACGGCGGATTTCCTCGTCCCGTCCGATGATCGGGTCGATCTTGCCCTGCTCGGCCGCCTCGGTCAGGTTGCGGGCATATTTAGACAATGCCTCATAGCTGTCCTCGGCGCTGGCAGTGTCGGCGGTGCGGCCCTTGCGGATGTCGTTGATCGCGGCGTTCAGCGTCTGCGCGGTCACCTTGCCAGCACTCAGCGCGTCGCGAGCGTTGGTGTTCACCACCGCCAATGCGGTCAGGACGCGTTCGGCAGGAACGAAACTGTCCCCGGCCTTCTTCGCCAGCTTCTCGGCCTCGTCCAACACGCGCACCATCGAGGGATCGACAAAGACCTGACCCTGGCCGCCACTGACCTTGGGCTGCTTCGCCACCGCCTCGTCAACGGCAACGCGCACGGCCTGCGCATCGCCACCGGCCCGCGCGATCAGGTTGCTGGCAAAGCCCTGGTCGTCATCCATCAGCGCCTTCAGCAGATGTTCGGGCATGACGCGCTGGTTGTTCTCGCGGATCGCGATCGTCTGCGCCGCCTGCAGGAAGCCACGCGACCGTTCCGTGAATTTTTCCATATCCATATGAAATTCCTTTCCTCAGCCCCCGCCTGGAACCGCCCGCATTCGGCACGGTCCCTCGGGTCCTGCCTGTCAGATGGGCAGGGAAAAACGGGGTTTCAAGACGCGCGGTTCCCCCATATAAGCGCGCCGTTTATCAGAAAATCGGGGTTGAGGATGGATGATCGCCTGATCGTGGCACTGGATGTGCCGAATGCGCTGGCCGGGCTGGAGCTTGCCGAGAAGATCGGGGACGCAGCCAGCTTCTACAAGATCGGCCTTGGAATGCTGACCGGGGGCGGGCTGGCGCTGGCCAACGAACTGAAGCAGGAACATGGCAAGCGCATCTTCCTGGACATGAAGTTCTTCGACATCGGCGCCACGGTCGAGGCGGCGGTCCGCGGCATCGCGCAATACGATCTGGACTTCCTGACCGTGCATGGCGACCCCCATGTCGTGCGCGCGGCAAAGGCGGGCGCGGCAGGATCCAACCTGAAGATCCTGGCCGTCACCATCCTGACCTCGCTGGACCGGGGCGATCTTGACGCCGGGCTGATCCTGCCGGGCGACGTGACCGAGATCGTCGCGACCCGCGCCGCCCGCGCCTTCGAGGCCGGGGCGGACGGCGTCATCGCCTCGCCCCGCGAAGCCGGGCTGATCCGGGCCCTGCCGGAGGCGGCCGGGCGGCTGATCGTCACGCCAGGCGTGCGCCCCTCGGGCAGCGACGCGGGCGACCAGAAGCGGATCGAGACCCCGGCCACCGCCATCGCCAATGGCGCCGATCACATCGTCGTCGGCCGCCCGATTTGGCAGGCCCAGGATCCTCGCGCCGCAGCCCAGGCCATCGTCGCGGAATTTCCGGCGCGCTAAAGCGCCAGCATCCGCGCGACGCGGTCGCGAAAATGCGGCACGGCGCGCGGATGTGCCACAAACTCGGCGACGGGCATCATGCGCCACTTCTGCCCTTCGTCGCCGAAGCGGATGGCCGCGATTTCGGCAGCGGTCAGGTGACCGCGAAACAGCCAGGATTGATGTCCCGGCTGCGTGATCGAGGGAAAGGCCGTCCCCGTGATCCGGTTCGGGTCAAGGCGCAGGCCGAATTCCTCCTCCAGCTCGCGCAGCGCGCAGTCCGCGGGCGCCTCGCCGGGTTCAGCCCCGCCGCCCGGCAGATCCCAATGCGCCGGGAACGGGATCCAGTCGTAATCGTCGCGCAGGCAGGTCAGGAGATCCTGTCCCAGCGTCAGCACCAGCTTGGCGCCGCAGAAGCTCATTTGTCGTCGTTGATGTCGCGGGTCCAGATCGTGACCTCGCCCCGGCTGCTGCCGAAGATCCGGCGCAGGACCAGCCAGGCCGCCCCGCTCAGCGCCGCAGTCACCACCAGCGCCAGGGGCAGTCCACCTGTCCAGATCCCGACCAGCAGCGCCAGCCCCATCAGGCCGACCGCCAGCGCGATCCCCAGGAAGAACCAGCCGGGCAGCACGATCTCCAGCGCCCCCAGGATCAGCGCGGCAATCACCCACAGCCAGCCGTTCATCACGGCTTGGCACCCCGAAACAGCTTGAAGGCATCGCCCATGGCCTCGACTGCCGAAGCGGGCAGGATGATCGTCTGCTTGCCCTGCCCCTTGCCGACCTCGGCCAGGACTTCGACCTGACGCATGGCGACCTGATATTGCGCGGCTTCAAGACCGCCATCGCGGATCGCGCCGGCGATGGCATTGGTGGCAAATGCCTCGGCCTCGGCCAGCACGCGCTTGGCCTTGGCCTGTTGCTCGGCGGCGTACAGATCGCCATCGGCGGCAAGCTCGACCGCGCGACGCTTCCCCTCAGCCTCGGTGACCTGGGCGCGGCGGGCGCGTTCGGCGTTCAGCTGCTGGAGCATGGCCGCACGGGTCGCGTCATCCAGGTTCACGTCCAGAATCTCGGCCCGCGTCACCTCGATCCCCCAGTCGTCGACGACATTGGCCAGAGATCCACGGATACGCTCGATCAGGCTTGCCCGGTTCGACTGGACCTGGTCCAGCTCCATCGTCCCGATCTCGGAGCGCACAATACCAGCGACCGTGGTGGCGATGGCCGCGTCGATGTCACGGATGCGATAGACCGTCTTTTCCGGCTCGATGATGCGATAGAAGACCGAGGTCTCGACCTGCACCAGCACGTTGTCGGCGGTGATCGCGTCCTGCCGGTTGGTCGGCAGCTGCCGCTCAAGCACCGAGATCTTGTGCGCCACCCGGTCCAGGAAGGGCACGATGAAGTTGATCCCCGGCCCCAGAACCGCGCGCAGGCGGCCGAACCGTTCGACCACGAACTTCTCGGATTGGGGCACGATGCGGACCGCCGAGCTGACCGCCAGGAAGATCACGAAGGCCAGCACGATCAGCGCGATGTTGCGGCTGACCAGGTCCAACAACTGTTCTTCCATCATCTTCCCCCTGATTATTCGGCCGCGATCGCGGATTCGCCGGAATCCGGTCGCAGCCGGGCCAGCCGCGCGACGATACGCGCGAAACGCTGGGCGAAGACATCGAAATCGGCCCGCGGCTCGATCTTCTGCTCGTCCATGTAAAGCGAACGGTCCATCTCAAGCTGAAGGACGTGGACGTTGCGCGTGGGCTTGCCATAGGCCGCGACGATATAGGCGCCCGCAAAGGGCGAATTGCGCCGCAGCCGGAACCCTTCCGAGGCGACAGCCTCGGCGGCGGCGGCGGCGATGCGCGGCGCAGCCGAGACACCATTGCGGTCGCCCAGCACGAAATCGGGTCGCGGCCGCGGCAGATGGGCCAGGGCGTCGCGGGGCATCGAATGCATGTCGATCAGGATCGCACCGCCGAAGCGGGCAATCGCCTCGTCGATCAGGGCCGAAAGCGCCTCGTGATAGGGATGCCACAGTCGCGCGATTCGCTGATCCGCCTCGGCCAGGGGAATCGGCCGGTCATGGATCGCCCGCCCTTGCGAGACGACGCGGGGAATCACCCCCAGTCCCGCCATGATTCGAGGACTCATCACGCGGGGGACCGCGCCCGCCACGACAAGTGGGTCCATCTCGTCCGGGCCACGGTTCAGATCGACGACGCAGCGCGGCACCCGCGCCGTCAGCACGACCGCGCCATGATCAACGGCAGGGGCGATCAGCCGATCGACAAAAGCATCCTCGGACGACCGCAAATTCTGCGAATCCAGCCGGGATTCAGCCAAAAACCAGTCTGGATAGCATCGTCCGGAATGCGGCGAGGCAAAAATGACCCCACCCTGCCAGTCGCGGGGCCGCATCAGGTCGAAGGTGGCGTCGTCCAAACTCATATCCGGTATCCTGGTCCTAGGCGCTGCTGGCTGGGCATCCTGTGCCGGGCATGGAACACGACGGTTATAGCCCAAGTTCCGCGCCGGCCAAGTCCAGTTGCAAAACCGTAAGAAGAGGGGTTGAAACCCCCCGCGGGCCTCTATATAGAGCCGCAGACCAAGGCGATTTGGAAGCGAATGCTGACAGACTCGCAAGGTAAGGAGGGCGGTTAGCTCAGCGGTAGAGCACTACGTTGACATCGTAGTGGCCACTGGTTCGATCCCAGTACCGCCCACCATTATTCCCAGCCCCCGGGCATTCCGGGGGCGTTTCAGTTTCATGGCGCCTTGCGATGCGCCGCGATAGGAGAAGACCGATGAAGGTTCGCAATTCGCTCCGCTCGCTCAAGAGCCGCCACCGCGATTGCCAAGTTGTGCGCCGTAAAGGCCGCATCTATGTCATCAACAAGACCAACCCGCGCTTCAAGGCCCGCCAGGGCTAAGTTTCGCGGCACTTGTTGCCCGATTTGAACGCCCGCTGCGTGTTTGCGCTGCGGGCGTTTTGCCATGCATCGCTGCCCGCACAGCCGGGAAACGGCGATCCCCCGATGCGCTCCGGCGAATCAGAATCGCGACATGATCAGCCCGCCGCCGACCATCAGCGCGGCCAGCACACGCGGGATCGAGATTTCGCGCACAGGCAGGCCGAACGCCCCTGCCCGGTCCAGCAGGATCGCGGCAAGGATCTGGCCCAGGGCCAGCGCGCAAAGCGCTGTCAGCGCCCCCAGTCGCGGCAGCGACCAGACCATCGCCCAGACATAGAACGCGCCGAGAATGCCACCGACCCACATCCAGGGTTCGGCCCCCGAGGCTCGCAGGAAGCCGCGCCCCTGCCCCAGGATCAGCGACAGGCTGGTCAGCAGCACGAAGCCCACGCCAAACGAAATCGCCGCAGCGACCAGCGGGCTGGCAGCCTGGCGTCCCAGCGCAGTGTTGATCGGCGCCTGCACGGCGATGCAGACCCCTGCCACCGTGATCAGCAATGCGGCCAAATAGCTCATCGTCCCTCTCCTTGACGGATGTCGTTACCCTGTGGTGCCGCCGTCTCAAGCAGGCGCGACACGGTCTGTCGTGACAGATATCCGGTGACGCGAAGATTCTGGGCCGCCTGATAGCGGCGCAAGGCATCCCGCGTCTCGTCGGTGAAGCGTCCGTCGATCTCGCCCGGATCAAGCCCTTCCTCGCTCAGGCGGCTCTCAATGCGTTGGCGGGTGGCGGCGTTCAGCTGCAGTTCCTCCTCCTCGCGCCGCGACGCTTCGGTCAGGGCCTGAAGGTTGTCGTGCCGCTGGCGGGCCTCGTCTGCATGGCTGCCATCGGGGAACCGCTCCAGATACGAACGATAGGCGGCAGCGCTGTCCTGACGCCGCGCCCACCGCCAGGTTGCATCCGCGCCGGCAAGCTGGGCGGCGGCCATCTGCGTGCCGGCCATCGCTGCCAGCACGCGCTGCGCCTCGACCGCGTGGCGGCCTTCGGGATAGCGGCGAAGATAGGCCAGCAGCTGCCGCGTCTCGCCAAGTGCGCCGGTCCGCTGCCAGTATTCATCGTCGCGCCTGCCGCTTTTCCCGTCCAGGAAATGGATCTGGCGGCGCAGCAGGTCATATTGGGCCGAGGTCAGGTATCCAGTCGGTTCAAGCCGGTTCACCTCTTGCCAGGTTGCCAGCGCCTCGCGCGTGCGCTTGCCGAAGATACCGTCCAGCTCTCCGGGTTCATAACCAAGGCGCGACAGGTTTTTCTGTATGCCCAGACGGGCGGCTCGGTCCAGACCCAGCATCGTCTCGATCCCCGAAGGGGCGCGGCTGATGGGCTTGGTCGCCAAACCGGCCAGCTCGGCCAACCGGCGCAAGGCATCGGCAGAGCGCTGCCCACCCGGAAACTGCGACAGGTAATCGCGATACCCGGCGGTGCGATCCAATGCCGCAGCGGCTGACCAGGCATCGCGGTCTGACATTGCCTTGCTGCGGCCATCCTGCAGGACACGGCGCCGCGTTTCGGCCGCGCCCGCGAACATGCCCGAAGGATAGGTTTCCAGATACGCAAGATAGGATTCCGCGCTGTCCCCCTCGGCCGCATCGGCCCAGGCCTGACGGTCGGCCTCGACCGGCTGGGTCTCGTCACCGGGTGCGGGCTTGCCACTGCGCCGCGCCGGCACCAGATCCACCTCACCGCCGGGCAAAAGCCGCAGGTTGCGCGCCGACGACAGCGCGCGGGACACGGTGCCCCCCGCCGCAAGTTCGCGCAGCGCCCGCGCCGTCGCCTCGGGCGGGCCGACGATGACCGAAACACCAGACATCTCGGCCAATTCGCCAATGCCGCTTTCCAGCCCCTCGCGATGAGGCATCTCCTGCTGGTCGGTCCCCAGCAGCAGGACCGCCCCAGGCTTCGCCTCGGCGATCAGCTGCATGACCAACGACAGCGGCACGCCCTGATGCCCCACTTCCTGGGCGTCAGGCTTGCCGGCATCGGTCCCCAGAAGCCAGGTTTCGCCATCGCGGTTCAGGAATCGCCCATTCAGCGCGACGATTCGGGCGCCCGGCGCGTCATCCCTGCGCGCAAGCAGGTCCAACGTGCGGCGCAATTCGTCCGCGGGCTGGTCGATTCCCTGCGCCGTGACGAATCCCGCGACCCGCATCACCTCGGCCAGCGCAGGCGTGTCGGAACCCGCAAGATCCGGGGCAGTCCGATAGTCCGCATTCCCGATGACCACCGCGCGATTCTCGGCCAGGGCCGGAGCCGCGCCCGCAAGGGCGGCCAGCAGAAACAGGGAATATCGCATCAACGAACCTCGTGGCCTTGTGCGGCCCGAGGTCAATCATAGCTGCGCCGATCCTCGATGACCTTGCCGTCATTCGGAAGCGATCCGGGCGCAACCAGTTCGATCCGGCCGCGAAGTTTCAGGGTGTCCAACACCGTTGCTTCGTATCTTGCCGCATCTTTGCTGTCGGTTTCCAGTTGCACCGTCATCAAATCCATGTCGCCCGCCCGATCCGCGACGACGCGCGCCCGCGCAATCTCGGGATGGCGCGAGACCAGAACCGCCACCTGCTCGGGTCGCACGAACATGCCCTTGATCTTGGTGGTCTGATCAGCGCGGCCCATCCAGCCCCGAATTCGCATGTTGGTGCGGCCGCAGGGACTTTGTCCCGCAAGCACCGCCGACAGGTCGCCGGTCGCAAAGCGAACCAGCGGATAATCGGCGTTGAAGCTGGTCACGACAACCTCGCCGACCTCGCCTTCGGGGACGGGAATACCGGTGCCGGGGCGAACGATTTCGACGATCACGCCTTCGTCGACGATCATTCCGTCCATCGCGGGGGACTCGTACGCGATCAGTCCCAGATCGGCGGTCGCATAGCATTGCGTCGTCGCGATTCCCCGATCGGCGTAGGACTGGCGCAAGCCCGGAAACAGCGCCCCGCCCGAAACCGTGGCGCGGGTCAGTGCCAGCGCCTCGCCCATCTCGTCTGCCTTGTCGAGGATGATCTTCAGGTAATCCGGCGTCCCGGCATAGACACTCGTGCCGATATCGACGGCGGCGCGCACCTGCAATTCGGTCTGGCCCGTGCCGGCGGGCAGGACGGCGGCGTCGACCGCGCGCGCGGCACTTTCGAACATCATGCCGGCGGGCGTCAGGTGATAGCCGAAGCAATTATGGACGATGTCCCCCGGCCCCACGCCCGCCGCGAACAGAAACCGGCCCAGCCGCCACCAGTCATTGCCGCGCCGTCCAGGTTCATAGATCGGGCCGGGGCTTTGGAACACATTCTCGAACTCATGCGGTCTGCGCGTGGTGAAGCCGCCGAAGGGGGGCTGCTTCTTCTGTGCCTCGGACAGTTCGGACTTGCGAATGACCGGCAGGCCGGCCAGCGCCTCGCGCGTCGTCACCGTTTCTGGCTCGACCCCCTGCAGGATTCGCGCCATTGCCGGAGAGGTGCGGGCGCGCAGCAGCGCGGCGGGCAGTTCCTGCGCCAGCCATGCGGCACGCTGATCGGCGCTGCGCGTCTCAAGCTCGTCATAGAATGTCATGGGATCGCCTTTCCGGGACCGTCACGCCAGCCAGCGCTTGCGACGGCGATAGGACCGCACGTCGCGGAAGCTTTTGCGGCCTTGCTCGGACATGCCGAGATAGAATTCCTTCACATCGGGATTTTCGCGCAACGCCTCGGCGGGACCATCCATCACGACCCGGCCGCTTTCCAGGATATAGCCGTGATGGGCATAGCGCAGCGCGACATTGGTATTCTGTTCGGCCAGCAGGAAGGTCACGCCCTCGCCCTCGTTCACGGCCTTCACGATCTCGAAGATCTGCTCGACCAGTTGGGGCGCCAATCCCATCGACGGCTCGTCCAGCAGGATCGTCTCGGGGCGCGACATCAGGGCGCGGCCCATCGCGCACATCTGCTGTTCGCCCCCCGACGTGTAACCCGCCTGGGATTTCCGCCGCTCCTTCAGGCGCGGGAAATAGGAATAGACCATCTCCAGGTCGCGGGCGACTGCGGCGCGACCATCGGTCCGGGTATAGGCGCCAGTCAGAAGGTTCTCCTCGACCGTCAGGTGTTCGAAACAGTGCCGCCCCTCCATCACCTGGATCACGCCCTTCTTCACCAGGCTGGCGGGGTCCATGTCCTGCACCCTTTCGCCGCGATAGCTGATCGAACCCTTGGTGACCTCGCCCCGTTCGGAATGCAGAAGGTTCGAGATCGCCTTCAGCGTCGTCGTCTTGCCCGCACCGTTCCCGCCCAGAAGCGCAGTAATTCCGCCCTTGGGCACTGACAGGCTGACCCCTTTCAGAACCAGAATGACGTGGTTGTAGATCACCTCGATATTGTTGACCTCAAGCAGCGCATCGGGCTTGGGCGTGGCATCAAGCATGGTTTCCCCCTGTCGGATTGGCCCCGGCGGACGTCCCGCCGGGGCACGCGGGATCAGCAGCGCGGCGTGATGCCCGCTTCCTTGGCATAGGCCTCGCTGTCCTCCTGGATCAGCGGGGTCAGGACATCCTGGTCGGGCTGGGTAAACTCGGTGATCAGGGTCCATTTCTTGGCATTGGCATCCCACTGCTGAAGCCGGGCCATGCCGCTGCCGCCGTGGTTGTCGCAGCTCATCTTGATTTCGGGGCCAAAGTCGGGAAGGCCGATCTCCTTCAGCCGCTCGGGCGTGATGTCGAGCGCCTCGAACCCGTCGCGCAGCTGTGCCGCGGTGATCGTGGGCGTCCCGGCAAGTTCCTGCCCCTTCTTGATCGCCTCGGCGATCACCACCGCCGCGTACATGCCCCGCGAATACAGGGCCGAGCCGACGAACTGACCGCCCTGCGAGGCCTTGCCCGGATCGATGACGAACTTCTTCATGTCGTCATAGACTGGATAGTCGGTGCCCACCCCGTTGAAGGTAAGCGACTTGTAGCCATTGGCGGCAGCGCCGACGGGCAGCACGTCAACCTCGGACCCCGACCACCAGACGCCGATGAAATTCTCCATCGGAAAGCGGATATTCGCGGCTTCCTGAATGGCGGTCTGGTTCATCACGCCCCAGCCCCACATGATGACATAGTCCGGCTTGTCGCGGCGAATCTGCAACCATTGGCTTTTCTGCTCTTGCCCCGGCGGATCGATCGGCAGCTCGTTCAGCGTGAAGCCGTGCTTCTGGGCCAGATCCTGCAATGTACGGATCGGCTCCTTGCCATAGGCCGAATTGTGATAGACCAGCGCGATCTTCTTGCCCTTCAGATCGCCGCCATTCTGGTCCAGCAGGTATTTCACCGCGACCGATGCGCCGTCCCAATAGTTCGCGGGCGCGTTGAAGACCCATTCGAAGACCTTGCCGTTCTTGGCCGAGGTCCGCCCATAGCCCGGCGTATAAAGCACGATCTTGTCGGCCGAGACCTTGGGGATCAGCTGATAGGTGATTCCGGTCGACAGCGGGTTATAGACCAGCGCGCCATTGCCCTTGGTCGCCTCATAGCACTCGACGCCCTTTTCGGTGTTATAGGCGGTCTCGCATTCCGGCGTCTGGATCTTCTCGCCCCCGATGCCGCCGTCGCGTTCATTGAGCAGCGTGAAATAGTCGTTGAACCCATCCGCATATTGCGTGCCGTTCGCGCCATAGGGGCCGGTGCGATAGCTGAGGTTCGGCACGACCAGATCGGCCATTGCCGGGGCCGCCGCCATGGTGGCGGCAAGCGCGATGGTTGCTAGCTTCAGTCTCATCTTGGTCTCCTCCCCAAGGGTGTTCGTCTGCCGGGATTCCGGTTCAGTGCGGGAACGGCCAAAGCCGCAGCTTCTCCTTCGTCAACCGCCAGAGCCGGGCAAGGCCATGCGGCTCGACGATCAGGAAGAAGATGATCAGCGCGCCGATGATCATCAGTTCGATATGAGCGGCCAGATCTGTGGGCCAGCCCAGCCGCGCGACCAGCAGGTTCTTGAGCAGCACCGGCAGCAACACCAGAAAGGCCGCACCCGCGAAGCTGCCGAAGATGCTGCCAAGCCCGCCGATGATGATCATGAAAAGGACAAGGAAGCTCTTGTTGATGCCAAAGGCTTCACTGGCTTCGGCCGCGCCCAGATAGACCGAGAAAAGCAGCGCGCCCGCGATGCCGACGAAGAAACTGGACACCGCAAAGGCCGAAAGCTTGGCGGTCAGCGGATTGACCCCGATGATCTCGGCCGCGATGTCCATGTCGCGGATCGCCATCCACTTGCGCCCGACCGTGCCCCGCGTCAGGTTCCGCGCGACCCAGGCGAGCACGACGGCAAAGACAAGGCAGGTCAGGTATTTCGCGGAAGCGGTCGTCGCGGGTCCGGTCACCGCCCAGCCCAGGATCGTACGCTCGGGCGCGTTGATCTGTCCCGAGGCGGAGTAGTTGTAAAACCACGGCACCTTGTTGAAGAGCCACACCAGGAAGAACTGCGCGGCCAAGGTCGCGACCGCCAGATAGAAGCCCTTGATCCGCAGGCTGGGCAGGCCGAACAGCATCCCGACCACGGCGGTGATCGCGCCCGCCAGCAGGATGTGGATGAATATCGGCACGCCCGGAAATGCGGTCATCAGCTTGTAGACCGCATAGGCGCCCACGGCCATGAAGCCTCCGGTGCCAAGGCTGACCTGGCCGGCATAGCCCGTCAGAATGTTCAGCCCGATCGCCGCTATGGCATAGATCAGGAATGGCACCAGAACCGCGTTGGCCCAGTAGCTGTCGATAACGAAGGGCACGACCAGAAAGGCCACGGCCAGCAGCCCGTAATAACCCCAGCGATCCAGCCGGATCGGAAAGGTCTGACCGTCGTCGCGGTAGCTTGTCTTGAAGTCACCTGCCTCGCGATAGAACATCAGCCCCTCCCGGTCGGACCGTCCCGACATTCGGGTATTTGGAAAACGATGAAACTCTCACCGTTTCGAAAATACCCAATCCCCTGCTTTCCACCCGCGGCACGCTTCAGACCCTCTCGATGATCCGCTCGCCGAACAGGCCCTGCGGCCGGAAGACGAGGAAGATGAGCGCGAGGACATAGGCGAACCAGTTCTCGGTCGCGCCGCCGACCATCGGGCCGATGAAATATTCGAACAGCTTCTCGCCCATGCCGATGATCAGCCCGCCGACAATCGCGCCGGGGATCGAGGTGAAGCCGCCCAGCATCAGCACCGGCAGCGCCTTGAGCGCGATCAGCGACAAGCTGAACTGCACCCCGGACTTGGTGCCCCACATGATGCCGGCGACCAGCGCCACGAACCCTGCAATCGACCAGACCATGATCCAGATGAACTGCAGGCTGATCCCCACCGACAGCGCGGCCTGATGGTCGTCGGCCACGGCGCGCATCGCCCGACCCTGCTTGGTATATTGCGAAAAGCCGACCAGCGCCGCGACCAATGCCGCCGCGATGACCGTCGCCCAGATGTCGAGGCGGTCGATGAAGAAGCCATAGCCGAACCACGCATTCGTCGCGGCCTCGACCCTGTCCGAGATGCCTTGCGGCAGGCCGACGTCCAGAACCTTGACGTCGGCACCCCACATCACGTCGCCCAGTCCCTCCAGGAACCAGGCGAGGCCGATCGTCGCCATGAAAAGGATGATCGGTTCCTGCCCGACAAGGTGTTTCAGGACCAGCTTCTCGACGGCTATGGCCAGACCCACCATGACCAATGCGGTCAGGGCGATGCCGATGATGGCTGGCACCGTCCAGCCGAAGCTGCTGACATGGATGCCGAAGGCCGCGTTGATCAGATGCGCAAAGGGAACCCGCCCCTCCATGATGCCGACCAGCGTCATCGCGGCGAACAAGGCCATCACGCCTTGGGCATAGTTGAAGACGCCCGAGGCCTTGTAAATCAGCACGAAGCCCAGAGCGACGAGCGAATACATCACCCCCGCCATCAGGCCGTTCAGCAGCACCTCGCTTGCATAAAGGATTTCCATCGCCGGCTCCTATTCCTGCACGACGCCCAGATAAGCGCTGATGACATCGGGATTGGCGCGAACCTCGTCCGGGGTGCCGTCTCCGATCTTGCGACCGTAATCCATCACCACCACGCGGTCCGACAGGTCCATGACTACGCCCATGTCATGTTCGATCAGCGCGATGGTCGTGCCGAATTCGTCATTCACATCCAGGATAAAGCGGCACATGTCCTCTTTCTCCTCGACATTCATGCCCGCCATGGGTTCATCCAGCAGCAGGATGCGCGGCTGCGCCGCCAGTGCGCGCGCCAGTTCGACCCGCTTTTTCAGCCCGTAAGGCAGGCGTCCCACCGGGGTCTTGCGGATGTTCTGGATCTCGAGAAAATCGATGATGCGCTCGACCTCTTCGCGGTTCTCGACCTCTTCGCGCTCGGCCCGGCCCCACCACAACGCCTGCGACCACAGCGGCGCCGTCATCATGTTCAGCCGCCCGGTCATGATGTTGTCGAGAACCGACATGCCGTCGAACAGCGCAATGTTCTGGAAGGTACGGGCGATGCCCAGCCGCGCGACCTGATAGGGCCTCATCGGCCCGCGCTTGTGGCCATCAAACCAGATCTCGCCCTGCTGGGGCACATAGAAGCCCGAGATCACGTTCAGCATCGACGACTTGCCCGCGCCGTTCGGGCCGATGATCGCGCGGATCTCTCCCTCGCGGATGTCGAAGCTGATATCCTTGATCGCCACCACCCCGCCGAAGCGCAGGGTGATGTTCTTCAGGTCCATGATGACAGGACCGCTTTGGCGCCCGACGGGCGGCGTCACGTCCTGGGCTGCGGCGGCAGGGTTCAAGTCCATATCCTTTCCAGCAGCGACAGCAGGATGTTGTAGGCAATCAGCGCCCCGCCCCACAGATGCGCCTCGCGCACCGGCAAGGATGGCCAGAGGCGCGAGATCATCAGCACGCCGAAAATGGCGCCGATGGCGCCGGCCAGGACATTGTAGACAGCCAGTGGCAGGATCGAGGCGATCAGCCAGGCCAGCAGGATCCCTGCAATGGCGAAGATGGCGGCGAAGAAATAGGCGGGCTTGTCCGAGGTCATGCTGCGATTCCCTTTGCTTTCACATCGTGAAGGGCCGGGGGGACGGTCCGGGCCTCCTCGATCCGCAGCGTCGCCCTGATCCTGCCCTTGCGGCCATCCTCATATGTGACTTCGGTTTCGGTAAAGACATTTCGCGACCCGTCATAAAGCGCTGCGATCAGGTCGGCATATTTGTCCGAGATGACCCCGCGCCGGACCTTGCGGGTCCGCGTCATTTCGCCGTCGTCCGGGTCCAGTTCCTTGTGCAGGACCAGGAAACGCGCGATCTGGCAGCTCGACAGCATCGGATCCTGCGCGACCGAGGCGTTCACCGCCTCGACATGCTCGCGGATCGCGGCATAGACCTGCGGATGCCCGGCCAGCTCCTGATAACTGGCATAGGCGATGTTGTTGCGCTCGGCCCAGTTCCCCACTGCCGCAAGGTCGATGTTGATGAAGGCCGTGCAGGCATCGCGGCCCGCGCCGAACACCACCGCCTCAAGGATGCTGGGATAGAACTTCAGCTTGTTCTCGACATATTTCGGGGCAAACATGCGGCCATCCGCCATGCGCCCGACATCCTTGGCCCGGTCGATGATGCGCAGATGGCCCGTGCCTTCCTCGAAGAAGCCGGCATCGCCCGTCGCCACCCACCCCTCGCCATCCTTGGTCGAAGCGGTGCTGTCGGGATTGTTGAAATATTCGACGAAGGTGCCGGGGCTGCGATAGAAGACCTCGCCAGACTCCGCGATCTTCAGTTCGACGCCCGGACTGGGAACGCCAACCGTATCGGCCCTGACTTCGCCGTCCGGCTGCTGGGTGATGAAGACCGAGGCCTCGGTCTGGCCGTAAAGCTGCTTCAGGTTGATCCCGAGGCTGCGGTAGAAGTCGAAGATCTCGGGGCCGATCGCCTCGCCCGCGGTATAGCCGACGCGGATGCGCGAATAGCCCAGGGTGTTCTTCAGCGGTCCATAGACCAGCACATCCCCCAACGCATAGCGCAGACGGTCAATGATGCCGACGGGGCGGCCCTCAAGAATGCCCGGACCCACGCGGCGGGCCAGCGCCATGTGGTGATCGAACAGCCAGCGCTTGACGCGGCCCGCGTCCTCCATGCGGATCATCACGCTGGTCAACTGCCCCTCGAACACGCGGGGCGGGGCGAAGAAATAGGTCGGTCCGATCTCGCGCAGGTCGGTCATCATCGTCCGCGCGCTTTCAGGGCAATTCACCGTGAAGCCCGCCCAATAGGCCTGCCCGACCGAAAAGATGAAATCGCCGACCCAGGCCATCGGCAGATAGGCCAGGATCTCCTCGCGCTCGGTCAGGTGGTCGAACCCGGCGCTGTTCTTCGAGGTCTCGATGATGTTGCGGTTCGACAGGACGACGCCCTTTGGCTTGCCGGTCGTGCCAGAGGTATAAAGCATGACGCAGGTCTGGTCATAGCCAAGGCCGGCAATGCGGGCATCAAGTTCCACCCCCAGCTGGCTTTCGGCAGCGCGCCCCTGCGCCTGAAGATCGGCCAGGGCATTCATCCGGGCATGGTCGTATTTCCGCATGCCGCGCTGGTCGGTATAGATCAGACGCTCGACCGCGGGGGCGCGTTCGCCCACCTCCAGCACCTTGTCCACCTGTTCCTGGTCGCCGCAGACAACGAAGCGCGCGCCGCAGTTACCCAGGACATAGGCCATCTCGTCGGCGACGGCGTCCTGATACAGCGGCACCGGGACCGCGCCGCACATTTGGGCCGCGACCATAGACCAGTAGTGCATTGGCCGGTTGCGCCCGATGATCGCGACATGGTCGCCGGGACGCAGGCCCAGCTTCAGCAATCCCAGCGCCAGGTCGCGGGTCTGCCCCGCCGCCTCGGCCCAGGTCCAGCTTTGCCATATTCCGAATTCCTTCTCGCGATAGGCCGGACGCGCGCCAAAGACGGCGGCATTGCGTGCCAGCAACGCGGGAATGGATTGCAACCCGGCTTCGGCCACTTGCGTGGTCTGCATGCTTCCTCCCTTGTCGTTCGGGCTCCCCTCCCGTCCGACACTTGCAGCTTACGATGCCAATCCTTGCGCCAGTTTTTCGCGAATCCTACGAATTGTTACACGCGCCCGGCAATGCTACCCATGCTTATGCTTCCCGAGGAACGGCACGCAGAACTGACCCGCTCCGGGCTGAACCTGATTCAGCAGGCGATCTCGATTTTCGATGCGGAACTGCGGCTCGCGGTGTCGAACCGGCCCTATCAGGCGATGTTCGGACTGCCCGACCGCCTGACATTGCCCGGCGCCAGTTTCGAGGACACGATCCGCTTTCTGGTCGAGCGCGGCGAATACGGCCCACAGGATGACCCCGAGGCCGCGATCCGCGAACGGGTCGATCAGGCCCGGACCTTCCAGCCCCATTACATGGAGCGAAAGCGGGCCGACCGGCGCTGGATCTCGGTCGAAGGCGCACCTTTGTCGCAGGGTGGCTGGATCGCCGTCTATACCGACATCACCCAGATCAAGCGACAGGAAGAACTGCTGCGTGCGCGCTCGGCCGAACTGTCGGAACGTGTCTTCGAAAATGCCGAACGGCTTTCCGCCGCAAACCGCGCACTGGCCGCGACCAATGCCGCGCTGGAGGAGGCCAAGCGCATCCTGACCGAATCCGAGGCCCGGACGCGGCAGGTGACGGCGATGGTCCCGGCCCATATCGCCCATATGGACCGCACCTATCGCTATACCTTCTCGAACAACCAGATCTCGGCGGTGTTCCCCGGCTCCGATGTCGCGGTGCTGGGCCGCACCGGCGAGGAGGTTCTGGGAAGCGAGACCTTTGACCGTATCCGGCCCCATATGGACCGCGCCGTCGCGGGCCAGCCGCAGGTGTTCGAAATCACGCATCCGCCCTCGGGGCGGCGCATCCGCATCGCCCTGACGCCGGACCAGACCGGGCGCGGGGCCTATGTCCTGTCGACCGACGTGAGCGCCGAGGTGCAGTCGCGCGAGGCGCTGGCCCATGCCGCCAAGCGCGCGGTTGCGGCGCAAGTCACCTCGGGCATGGCCCATGATTTCGGGAACCTGCTGACGATCATCCTGGGCCTTCAGACCCGGCTGGGGCGGTCCGGGCTTTCGGCCGGGCAGGTTGAGGACGTTCAGGCCACGCTGGCCGCGGCGCGTCGGGGGGTGACGCTTCTGGACGGCATCGCCACCCTGACCGGGCAGCGCGAACACCGCCCCCGCCCCGTGGAGTTGCGCGGCCTGCTGGATGACCTGGCCGCGATGACCCGCCCGACACTGGGCGGCGACGTCACGCTGGAGATTGCGCCCGGCCTGCCGGATACGCGCCTGATGCTGGATCCGGGCGCGCTGCAGGACGCGCTGCTGAACCTGATCCTGAACGCGCGGGACGCAATGCGGGGCCAGGGTGAGATCGTCATCGCCGGTCGCGCGGCGGGTCGCTGGCTGGAGCTGACAGTGACCGATTCCGGCCCCGGTTTCACGGATGAGGCGCTGCGCCGCGCGACCGAGCCCTTCTTTTCGACCAAGGGCGGTCAGGGATCCGGGCTGGGCCTGTCGATGGTCTATGACCAGATCAAGTTGGCGGGCGGGACGCTGCGGCTGGCCAATGCCGGGGGCGCACAGGTCACGATACGCCTGCCCTGGCGGTCGGCCCGCCCGCACCTTGTCCTGTTGGTCGAGGACGATCCCGACATCCGCGCCGCCACGCGCGAGATGCTGACGCTGCTGGGCCATGCGGTGATCGAGGCCGAAGGACTTGCCGAGGCACGCGGCCTGACCGACCTTCCCGGCGTGACCGTGATCCTGTCCGACCTGCAGCTGGGCGACGGATCGGGCACCCTGCTTGTGGAAGCCGGGCTGCCCCTGATCCTGATGACCGCACTGCCCGCGTCGGATCCGCTGCGCGCCGCGCTGCCGGGCCCGGTGCTGACCAAGCCTTTCGATGATGCGGCGCTGGCCGCGGCCCTGATGATGGTGACGGATGACTGAAGCCCCCCTGATCGCGATCCTTGACGACGAGCCCGAGATCCGGCGCCTTTTATCCGCCGCGCTGGATGAGGCGGGGTTCCGCAGCCTTTCCTTCGCCCGCGCGACCGAGTTCGAGGCCGCCTTGCGCAGGATCGAACCCGATGCCTGCCTGATCGACCTGGGCCTTCCCGATCGCGACGGATTGGCTTTGGTCCACCGGCTGGCGCGCGACTCCGGGGCGGCGATCATCATCATCTCTGGCCGAGCGCAGGTGCAGGACCGCGTGGCCGGGCTGGAACTGGGTGCGGACGATTACATTATCAAGCCCTTCGAGCCGGCCGAGGTCGTCGCCCGCATCCGCGCCCGCCTGCGTAAGCCCCAGCGCGATGCCGGGGCGGCGCGCCAGCAGCAGCGCTTCTCGGGCTGGGCGGCGGATTTCGACCGCTATACCCTGACCTCTCCCGCAGGAGAGGAGACCCCGATCAGCCATGCCGAGGCCGAGCTTCTGCGCATGTTCCTGGACAATCCTCGCCGCCTGATCTCGCGCACACAGATGCTTGAGACACTGGGCGGGACCGCGGGGGAAAGCTTCGACCGGGCGATGGATGTGCGCATCTCGCGGTTGCGCACCAAGCTGGGCGAGGATCCGAAGAACCCGCGACTGATCAAGACGATCTACGGCGCGGGCTATATCTTCCTGGCCGAACCGGGCTGATCGCGCTTGCGGCGCGGCCCGCGTGGATTATCCTTCGCGCCGAAACGGCGGGTCGGTCACCCGCGGATGCGAGGAAACCATGCCCACCGTCTATATCCTGAACGGCCCGAACCTGAACCTTCTGGGCCAGCGCCAACCCGAGATCTATGGCAGCACGACGCTGGCCGACGTGGAACGCGCCTGCACCGAACTGGGGCACGAACTGGGGATCGAGATCCGCTTCTTCCAGTCGAACCATGAAGGCGTCATCGTCGACACGATCCACGAGGCCCGGCACGAAGCGAACGCGATCGTCATCAATCCCGGCGCGCTGACCCATACCTCGGTCGCGATCCTGGATGCGCTGAACACCTTCGACGCCCCGGTGATCGAGGTCCATATCTCGAACATCCACAAGCGCGAAAGCTTCCGCCACCACTCCTATGTCAGCCTGCGGGCCGAAGGGGTGATCGCCGGGCTGGGGACGAACGGCTACCTGATGGCGCTGCGCCACATCGCTCCACTGATCGGCGCGCGCTGATCCCGCTGCACAAAAGAATTGCGCGCCTGCCACAGGAGGAGACAGGCGCGCGGATCTTGCGAAGCGAAGGATTACTGAAACATCATACTCGAAAACGGATCATACAAACGTTCACGCCGCTCTGCCGCCGGCGATGCTGAAAATGGCTTCGACCTTCCGCCCGACCCGGTTGCCGGGATGCGCTGGCATCCGCTTCGGGCGTCTGGCAAGGACAACATGCACCGCATCATGTGATGGTCCCGTGATCGGGGCGTGAAAAATCGCCCCTTTCGGGGTGAAAAATGGCCAGTCAGGCAAAAAATCCGCGTTCCGCCAGCTCTCGCTCCAGGTTTTCGGCATCCGTGAAGTGAATCGCGTCCATGCCAAGAACGCGCGCACCTTCGACATTCGCGCGGCTGTCGTCGATGAACACGCAATCCGCGGGCGACAATCCGTTGCGCTGCATCAGCAGGCGAAAGATCTCGGGCTGGGGCTTCAACTGCGCCACTTGCCCCGAGACGACGATGTCGCGAAACACGCTGGCAAGGCGGGGATGGACCTCCAGCGCCGCGGGCCAGGTTTCGGCCGCCCAGTTGGTGATCGCGAACAGCGGCACCTCGCGCGCGTTCAGCGCATCGACAATGGCCCAACTACCGGGAACGGGATTCTCGATCGTCAGGTGAAACGCGGCAAGATACCCCTCCAGCGGATCGGCCAACGGACCATGCTGCGCCCGTGCCACGGCGACTCCTTCTGCAAAGCTGCGCCCGCCATCCTGAAGCCGGTTCCAGCCCGCGAAATCGATCTGCCGCATCCAGTCTTCGGCCGCGTCGCGGGTGGTGAAGACGTCGGCAAAGGCAAGTGCCGCATCCCATTCGATCAGTACCGCCCCAAGGTCGAAGATCACGTTCCTGCCTGTCACCACACCCAACTCCTGCATTTTCAAATCCCGCCCGGCGGCCCTTGATTCTGTTCATGGACGGCACGGGGGTCAAGCGCATTGCGATGCGG
This sequence comes from Paracoccus broussonetiae, assembly GCF_031854425.1. Taxonomy (NCBI): domain Bacteria; kingdom Pseudomonadati; phylum Pseudomonadota; class Alphaproteobacteria; order Rhodobacterales; family Paracoccaceae; genus Paracoccus; species Paracoccus broussonetiae. Next base: position 25,339 of record NZ_JAVRQI010000009.1, read on the forward strand.
TTTTTTGAGGCGCTCGGTCCCGTTTTCTGCAGGAGGAAGGAGGATATTATCCTCGGGGAAGAGAATATGACCTTATCAATCCTTCGAGATCAAAATGAGAAATACCAAAGTTCCCCAACCAGAAATTCGATTAATCTGACAATTCGACAAGACAAAAGCGACCGCGGAATCCGAAAAAATGCCCCCGAAAATGCCATTGACGTAATTGTCGGGGCCCAATTCCGCGCCTTTTTGTCGCAGTATGGCAGATACCTGCAGAATCTCTGCAAGCCCGCGTGGTTGCCCCGTCATAATGCCGCAGTTTGCCAGCGAAAGCGACAAAATTGGCAAGAAAATCAAATATCCGGGGCTCGCGCAGGTCAATCGAATAACCGTCCAAAGGCAAAGCGAAGGCGCTTGACGATATACAACCCTCATGCATCCTTCCCGCAGGGAACATGCCTCGGAGAAAGGTATGACTCACCCTCCAAACTGGAAAGGTTAGTTCGATGCAGAAGTTTCGCCTAATGCAGGCGGCAGCAATTGCTGTTGCCTTTGCGGTGCCGGCAATGGCTCAGGACAGCGACCCCCGCAAGGACGCGACCGAGGCGACGAACCAGGCCAATGCGGCGCTGCTCGATTATTTGCCCTTCGACGACAAGACCGATTTCGACGATGCCAACCGCGGAAAGCTCGCCGACCTCCCCCCGGAAATGCTGAAGACCGCGGATGGCGCGCTGATCTGGGACCCGGGTAAATACGGTTTCATCAAGGAAGGCTCCGAAGCCCCGAAAACCGTCAACCCCAGCCTTTGGCGTCAGTCGCAGCTGATCAATATCAGCGGCCTGTTCGAGGTTGTGAAGGACGGGATCTATCAGGTCCGCAACCTTGACCTGTCGAACATGACGATCATCGAGGGTGATGAGGGCATCACCATCGTCGACCCGCTGGTTTCGGCCGAAACCGCCAAGGTCGCGCTGGACCTTTATTACCAGCATCGCGGCAAGAAACCGGTCAAGGCGGTCATCTATACGCACAGCCACGTCGACCATTATGGCGGCGTCCGCGGCGTCGTGAACGAGGATGATGTCAAATCCGGCGCGGTCAAGATCTATGCGCCCGAGGGCTTCCTTGAAGCAGCCGTTGCCGAGAACGTCTTTGCCGGCAACGCGATGAGCCGCCGCGCCAGCTATATGTATGGCAACCTTCTGCCCCCCGATGAAAAAGGTCAGGTCGGCGCTGGCCTGGGCACCACGACTTCGGCCGGGACCGTCACACTGATCCCGCCGACCGACATCATCACCAAGACCGGCCAGAAGGAAACCATCGACGGCCGCACCTATGAATTCCTGATGGCGCCGGGTTCGGAAGCGCCTTCGGAAATGCTGTGGTATGTCGAGGAATACAAGGCCATCGAAGCTTCCGAGGATGCGACCCACACGCTGCACAACACCTATTCGCTGCGTGGCGCCAAGATCCGCGAACCGCTGCCGTGGTCGAAATACCTGAACGAAGCGCTGGTCATGTGGGGCGACAAGGCCGAGGTCGTCTTTGCGCAGCACCACTGGCCAACCTGGGGCAACGATAAGGTCGTCGAACTGCTTGAGAAGCAGCGCGACCTGTATCGCTACATCAACGACAGCACGCTCAACATGGTCAACAAGGGCATGACCATGCGCGAGATCGCCGAGAACTTCAAACTGCCGCCGGCGCTTGACAAGTTCTGGGCCAGCCGCGGCTATTACGGCTCGATCTATCACGACGTCGCCGCGACCTATGTGCTGTATCTGGGCTGGTTCGACGGAAACCCCTCGACCCTGCACGAATTGCAGCCGGTCGATGGCGCCAAGAAGTTCGTGGAATACATGGGCGGCGCCGATGCCGTGATGGAAAAGGCGAAGAAAGACTACGACGCCGGCAACTATCGCTGGGTCGCCGAGGTCATGAACAAGGTCGTCTTTGCCGATCCCGACAACCAGCCGGCCAAGGACCTGACCGCGGACGCTCTGGAACAGCTGGGCTATCAGGCCGAATCCGGCCCGTGGCGCAACTTCTACCTGTCGGGCGCGCAGGAACTGCGCAAGGGCGTGGCTGAACTGCCGACCCCGAACACCGCCAGCCCCGACACGATCGAGGCCATGTCGCTTGAGATGATCTTCGACTATGCCGGTGTCCGTCTTGATGCCGCGAAAGCGGGTGATGCCGCGATGAAGCTGAACTTCGACTTCGGCGAAGACGGCAAATATCTTGTGCAGCTGGAAAACGGCGTCCTGAACCACACCAAGGATATTCAGGCCGACGATGCCGCCGCGACGGTGACCCTGCCGCGTTCGGCCCTGAACAAGATCATGCTGGGCGAGGAAACCCTGGATCAGGCGACCTCCTCGGGCGAGGTCAAGGTCACGGGCGATCAGGCCAAGCTGACCGAGCTGGTCTCGTATCTCGACAAGTTCGAGTTCTGGTTCAACATCGTCACGCCGTAAGGCGCCTGGCCACGACATGCAAAGGGCCGGGATTTGCATCCCGGCCCTTCGTCTTTCCTCCGGCCCGTGCCCGCGCTCAGCGCAGGTCTTCGGGCAGCAGCTCCTCGGGGAAGCCCTGATAGCTGACCGGGCGCAGGAAGCGACGGATCGACAGGGTGCCGACCGAGGTCGCGCCGAAATTGGTCGAAGCCGGGTAAGGCCCGCCATGAACCATTGCGTCCACCACTTCCACGCCGGTCGGGAAGCCGTTGACCAGCACGCGGCCAGCCTTGCGCTCCAGCACCGGGCGCAGCTTCTGCGCGTCGGCCAGATCGCCCGCATCCATGTGGATCGTGGTCGTCAGCTGACCCTCGAAGCCCTTGGCCAGCTTCACCATTTCGTCCACCGACGAAACGCGCACGATCAGGCCAAGCGGTCCGAAGACCTCTTCACCCAGCGCGTGGTCCTGGAGATAGGCCTCGGCGGTGGTTTCATAAAGGTTCGGGTTCGCCTCGCGACCGGAGGATTCGGTGGTGTGGACCGGCGTGACCGAGTTGCGCGACTCGAAGCGTTCCTTGCCGTCGCGATAGGCTTTCGCAATGCCTTCGGTCAGCATCACCTGCGGCCCGACCTTTTCCAGTCCGGCCTTTGCGGCAGAAGTGAAGCGGTCTGCTTCCGGCCCGTCGATCACGACGGAAATGCCCGGGTTGGTGCAGAACTGGCCTGCGCCCATCGTCAGCGACCCGGCCCAGCCGGCGCCGATTTCTTCGGCCCGCGCGGCCATCGCCTGCGGCATCAGGAACATCGGGTTCACGGAACCGAGTTCCCCGAAGAAGGGGATCGGCTCGGGGCGCTGCGCGCAAAGGTCGAACAGCGCACGTCCACCACCCAGCGATCCGGTGAAACCGACGGCCTTGATGCGCGGGTGCTGGACCAGCGCCGTGCCGACATCGCGGCGGCCGCCCTGGATCAGGCTGAAGACGCCCGGATGCACGCCGCATTTGACGATCGCGGCGGCGACCGCCTCGGCAATGATCTCTCCGGTGCCGGGATGGGCCGAGTGACCCTTGACCACGACCGGGCAGCCAGCGGCCAGCGCCGCAGCGGTGTCGCCGCCCGCGGTCGAGAAGGCCAGCGGGAAGTTCGAGGCACCAAAGACCGCGACCGGTCCGATCGGACGCTCGACCAGGCGGATTTCCGGGCGCGCCGCGGGCTTGCGATCGGGCAGCGCGGCATCGACGCGGCGGTCAAGGTATTCGCCCTTGCGGATATGGTCCGCGAACAGGCGCAGCTGGCCGGTGGTGCGGCCACGCTCGCCCTGCAGGCGGCCTTCGGGCAGGCCGGTTTCCTGGGTGCCGATCTGGGTGATCGCCTCGGCGCGGGCCTCGATCTCGTCAGCAATGGTGTCCAGGAAGCGCGCGCGCTCCTCACGCGTGGAATAGCCATAGGACCAGAATGCGTCCTCGGCGGCCTCGCAGGCGCGGTTCACCAGATCGACGGTGCCGACGCTGAACGGATGGGCCGGGCCATGCGCCGGTTCCGACATGAATTGCTGGTCCGAGCCGACCCATTCGCCGGCGATCAAATGTTTACCATGGGGGGTGAAGGTCATGGGGAGGGTCCTCTCTCCTTGGGGTCGCCCCTATTTGGCATCTTGGTATACCAGTCGCAAGGCAGAGAAGGCACCTGCCGGGCTTCTGCGGCGGTAATGGCTGTGCTAGGCAAGTGAAAACAGGGGCGGAATTCGCAGATGAAGATTACCGTAGCAGGTCTGGGTTACGTCGGCATGTCGATTGCCGTCCTGCTGGCCCAGCACAACAAGGTTGTCGCACTTGATGTGAACCCGGTCCGCGTCGATCTGGTGAATGCCCGGCGCTCGCCCATCGAAGACCCGGACATCACGCAATGGCTGTCCGAAAAATCGCTGGACCTGACCGCGACCACCGATGCCACCGCGGCGCTGCAGGACGCGCATTTCGTCGTCATCGCGACGCCCACGAATTATGACAGCCGCAGCAACCATTTCGACACGTCCAGCGTCCAGAAGGTGATCGACCTTGCCCGCCGCCACGCACCCGAGGCGACGATCGTGGTAAAGTCTACCGTCCCCGTAGGCTTCGTCGACGAGATGCGGGCCGCGACCGGCTATGACGGGATCGTCTTCTCGCCCGAATTCCTGCGTGAGGGGCGTGCGCTTTACGACAACCTTCACCCCTCGCGCATCGTCGTCGGCGACCACAGCCCGGCCGCGCGGGAATTTGCCGACCTGCTGGTCCAGGGCGCGCTGCGCAAGGACATGCCCGTCCTGTTCACCGGCGCGATCGAGGCCGAGGCGATCAAGCTGTTCTCGAACACCTATCTTGCGCTGCGGGTCGCCTATTTCAATGAGCTGGACAGCTATGCCGTGTCGCGCGGACTGAACACGCGCGAGATCATCGAGGGGGTCGGCCTCGATCCCCGGATCGGGGCCCACTACAACAATCCCAGCTTCGGCTATGGCGGCTATTGCCTGCCCAAGGACACCAAGCAGCTTCTGGCCAATTACGATCAGGTGCCGCAGCAGTTGATCGCGGCGGTGGTGGAATCGAACCGCACCCGCAAGGATTTCATCGCCGACCAGATCATCGCCCGCCAGCCCAAGCTGGTCGGCGTCTATCGTCTGGTGATGAAGGCCGGCTCGGACAATTTCCGCGACAGCTCGATCCAGGGCATCATGAAGCGGATCAAGGCCAAGGGCATCCCCTGCATCGTCTATGAACCCGTGCTGGCCGAGGATCACTTCTTCCACAGCCCCGTGGTGCGCGACCTTGACGCCTTCAAGAAGCAGGTCGACCTGATCGTCACCAACCGCATGACCCCCGAACTGGCCGATGTCGAGGACAAGGTCTTTACCCGCGACCTTTACGGAGTCGACTGATGCGCGTGCTGATCACCGGCGCCGCCGGGTTCATCGGCTTTCACCTGGCCCGGCACCTGCTGGATGAGGATGCCGAAGTCATCGGCCTGGACGCCCACGATCCCTATTACGATGTGGCGCTGAAGGAATCTCGGGAAGCGCTTCTGCGCGGCGATCCACGCTTCACCGCCATCCGCGCGCGAGTCGAGGAACCGGGGCTGCTGACCTCGCTTCTGGGCGAGCACAAGCCGGATCTGGTCGTTCACCTGGCCGCGCAGGCCGGAGTGCGGCATTCGATCGAAAATCCCCGCGCCTATCTGCAGTCGAACATCGTCGGCACGTTCGAACTGCTCGAGGCGGCGCGCGCCCATCCGCCGCGACACCTGCTGCTGGCCTCGACCAGTTCCGTCTTCGGTGCGAATACCCGGATGCCCTATCGCGAGACGGACAAGGCCGATTGCCAAATGTCCTTCTATGCCGCCAGCAAGAAATCGACCGAGGCGATGGCCCACAGCTATGCGCATCTGTTCGGCCTGCCGGTGACGATGTTCCGCTTCTTCACGGTCTATGGACCTTGGGGGCGCCCCGACATGGCGCCCTGGCTTTTCACCAACGCGATCCTGCGGGGCGAACCTATCAAGGTCTTCAACCACGGGAACATGCGCCGCGACTTCACCTATGTCACCGATCTTGCCCGGGCGATCCGCCTGCTGATGGACGCGGTGCCTGGCAAGGAACCCGTCGGCCCCGAGGACAGCCTATCGCCCGTCGCCCCCTTTCGGGTCGTCAATATCGGCAATGGCGCGCCAGTCGAACTGGTCGATTTCATTGCGGCGATCGAAAAGGCGACCGGCAAGCAGGCGATCCGCCAATTGCTGCCGATGCAACCCGGTGATGTGCCCGCCACCTGGGCGGATACCACGCTGCTGCGCAGCCTGACCGGCTATGCACCCCAGACACAGGTGCCGGACGGGATGGCCGCCTATGTCGAGTGGTTCCGTTCCTATTATCGATGACCCTTGCGGGGCGCGGGCTTCGGCCCTAGGTTGACGTCACAATTTCTACACTTGGGGAGTCCCGCAACGGGGCTGAGAGGTGCCGGGCACCGACCCATCGAACCTGATCCGGGTCATGCCGGCGTAGGGAAGGGTAGAGCGCCGCGACGGGACAGCCCCGACCACGGACGCGCATATCCACCCACCAGCATGGACCGGCCGAAACGAAAGGCGGGACATGTCGCATCCCATCGCCCTGACCATCGCCGGATCCGACAGCGGGGGCGGCGCTGGCATTCAGGCGGATCTGAAAAGCTTCTCGGCGCTGGGGGTTTTCGGCGCCTCTGTGATCACAGCGATCACCGCGCAGAATACCCGCACGGTGGCAGCGGTCGAAGCCGTCAGCCCGGCGATGGTTGTCGCCCAGATCGATGCCGTTTTCGGCGATCTGGACATCCGCGCGATCAAGATCGGCATGCTGGGCGGACCGGATGTGATCACAGCCGTCGCCGAACGGCTGCGGGCGCTGCTTGAAACCAATCCGATCCCGGTCGTGCTGGACCCGGTCATGGTGGCGAAATCGGGCGATGCGCTGCTGCCCGAGGATTCGGTCGCGGCGCTCAGGGATCAGCTGATTCCTCTGGCAACGGTCCTGACCCCGAACCTTCCCGAGGCCGCGCGGTTGCTGGGCCTTGCCCCCGCCGTCACGCCCGGCCAGATGGCCGAGCAGGGCCATGCCCTGTCCCGGCTTGGCGCCGCCCACGTCCTGATGAAGGGCGGCCATGCCGAGGGCGAGACCTGCACCGACCTGCTGATCGGACCCCACCCCCTGACACTAACCGCCCCGCGTCTTGCGACACGGAACACGCATGGCACGGGATGTTCGCTTTCCTCGGGCATCGCCGCGGGCCTTGCGCAGGGCATGACCGTGCCCGAGGCCGTCACCCGCGCGCATCGCTGGCTGCAGGGTGCAATCGCGGCGGCGGATGACCTGTCCGTCGGGCTGGGTCACGGCCCGGTGCACCATTTCCACGCGCTGTGGGGGCGGTCATGACCCAGATCACCGTCCTTGGCGCCGGGGTGATGGGCCTTGCCATCGCGACCGAGCTTGCCGCCCGCGGCCATACCCCGCGCATCATCGACCCTGCTGGCGGCCCCGGCAACCATGCCTGCAGCTGGCGCGCGGGCGGGATGCTGGCCCCCTATTGCGAGGCGGAAAGCGCCGAGCCGGTGGTGGTCCGCCTTGGTCTTGATGCCGCCGACTGGTGGCAGGCGCAGGGGGTGGAGGTCACGCGTCGCGGCACGCTGGTCCTTGCACCCTCGCGCGACCGGGCCGAGCTGGACCGTTTTGCCCGCATGACGACCGAGCATCGCCCCGTCACCGGTGCCGAGATCGCCGAGCTGGAGCCAGAGCTTGCCGGGCGCTTCCCCCGCGGCCTGTTCTTCGGGACCGAGGCGCATCTGAACCCGCGCGACGCCCTTCGCGTCCTGCGCGACCGTCTGGCGGCCAGGGGCATGGTCATCCAGACCGAGGGCACCCCCACCGATCGCGTCGTCGATGCGCGCGGACTGACCGCCCGCGACGCGCTGACAGACCTGCGCGGCGTCCGGGGAGAGATGCTGGTCCTGCGCTGCCCCGAGGTGACGCTGACCCGGACCGTGCGGCTGCTTCATCCCCGCATCCCGCTTTACATCGTCCCCCGCGGCGACGGCATCTACATGATCGGGGCGACGATGCTGGAAACCGGCGGCAAGCACCGCGTCACCGCCCGCTCGGCCGTCGAGATGCTGAGCGCCGCCTATGCCCTGCATTCCGGCTTTGCCGAGGCCGAGATCATGGAGCTGGGCGCGGATGCCCGCCCCGCCTTTCCCGACAACCTGCCCCGCCTTCGGCGGCGCGGGAACACGCTTTTCGCAAACGGCCTTTACCGCCACGGCTATCTTCTGGCCCCCGCCGTGGCCCGCATGGCCGCCGAGTACCTGACCACGGGCCGGAAACCGGAGTTCATGGATGAAGATCACCCTTAACGGAGAGGCGCGCGACCTGATCGGTCCGACCGTCGCCGAGGCGCTGGCCGAAATCGGGCTGGGCGAGGCCAAGGTGGCCACCGCGCTGAACGGGGATTTCCTGCCCGCCGGTCTGCGCGCGGGCACCACGCTGAAACCGGGCGACGCGCTGGAAGTCGTCGCGCCGATGCAAGGAGGCTGAGATGCCGGTCTTTTACGGAACCCCGGTCGACAGCCCGTTGATGCTGGGCACCGCGCTTTACCCCTCGCCCGCGATCATGGAGCAGGCGTTCCGGGCGTCGGGCGCGGGTATCGCCACCGTATCCCTGCGCCGCGAAGGCGGGGCGGGACAGGCGTTTCACGACATCATCCGGGGTCTTGGGATTCCCGTCCTGCCCAATACCGCCGGATGCCATTCCGTGCGCGAGGCCGTGACCACCGCGCAGATGGCGCGCGAGCTGTTCGGCACTCCCTGGATCAAGCTTGAAGTCATCCGCGACGACGACACCCTGTGCCCCGACGTGATCGCACTGGTCGAGGCCGCGAAGATCCTGGCCGATGACGGCTTCCAGGTCTTTCCCTATTGCACCGAGGATCTGTCCGTCTGTGGCCGCCTGCTGGATGCGGGATGCGAGGTGCTGATGCCCTGGGGTGCGCCCATCGGTTCGGGCCGGGGGCTGAACAACCCCTATGGCCTGCGGTCCCTGCGCGCCCATTTCCCGCAGGTGACGCTGGTCGTCGATGCCGGGATCGGCCTGCCCAGCCATGCCGCGCAGGCGATGGAACTGGGCTATGACGCGGTCCTGCTGAACACCGCCGTCGCCAAGGCTGGCGATCCGGTGGCGATGGCGCGCGCGATGGCGCTGGCGATCGAGGCGGGGCAGCTTGCCCATGCCGCGAACCCGATCGAGGCGCGCGACATGGCCGCGCCTTCGACCCCTGTCTTTGGAATGGCGGTGCTGGGATGAGGCTTCCCCGATTTTACCCGATCTTCGACAATGCCGACTGGCTCAGGCGGGCGCTGCCGCTGGGCGTCCGGTTGGTCCAGATCCGCATCAAGGATCAGTCGCCGCGCAAGCTGCTGGGCGAGCTGGCGCTTTGCCACGAATTGTGCCGCAGTCATGGCGCGACGCTGGTCATCAACGACCATTGGCAGGCCGCTATCGAGCTTGGCTGCGATTTCGTCCATCTTGGGCAAGAGGATCTGGACACCGCCGATATCGCCGCGATCCGCAAGGCCGGGCTGCGGCTGGGCGTCTCGACCCATGACCATGCCGAACTGGACCGGGCGCTGGCGCTGAAGCCGGATTACATCGCCCTTGGCCCGGTCTGGCCGACCATCCTGAAGAAGATGAAATGGGAGCAGCAGGGGCTGGAGCGCGTCAGCGAGTGGCGCAACCTGGTGGGCACGACCCCGCTTGTCGCCATTGGCGGCGTGACCCCCGACCGCGCGAAGCAGGCCTATGCGGCGGGGGCCGATATCGCCTCGGCCGTGACCGACATCACACTGAACGCTGATCCCGAAGGCCGGATTCGCGAATGGCTGGCGGTGGCGAAATGAACCGCTATGCCCGCCAGATGATCTTGCCCGAGGTCGGGGCCGAAGGTCAGTCGCGCATCGGCGCGGCGCATGTCCTGATGGTCGGCGCTGGCGGGCTGGGCGTTCCCGCGCTGCAATATCTGGCTGGGGCGGGCATCGGTCGGATCACGCTGATCGACCCCGACACTGTCGAGGAAACGAACCTGCACCGCCAGCCGATCTTTCGCATGAAGGATCTGGGCCAGCCCAAGGTGCAGGCGGCCGCGCAAGCGGTGGTGCGGCTTAACCCCGCAGTGCAGATGGTGGCGCTGGTCGACCGGCTGACCCCTGCGAATGCCCCCGACCTGGTCGCCGGGGCGGATGTGGTGCTGGACTGTGCCGACAGCTATGCCGCCAGCTATACGCTGTCCGACACCTGCCTTGCCGCAAGGCGGCCGCTGATCTCGGCCTCGGCTCTGGGGCTTTCAGGCTATGTCGGCGGCTTCTGCGCGGGCGCACCCAGCCTGCGGGCGCTGTTCCCCGACCCGCCCGATACCGGCCAGACCTGCGCCACGGCGGGCGTGCTGGGCCCGGTCGTCGGAATGCTGGGTTGCCTGCAGGCGCAGATGGCGCTGGCGGTTATCCTGGGGTTGGAACCCTCTCCGCTGGGGCAATTCACCCGGTTCGAGGGCGGACGACTGACCCAGTTCCGTTTCGATGCGGCACCCGAATGCGACGGTCCCCGCTTCATCGCGGCCGAAGACATCCGCGACGATGACATGGTGGTCGACCTGCGCCCCGAGGACGAGGCCCCCCGCAAGGCCACCCCTGATGCCCTGCGTCACCCCGGCTATGGTGCGACAGGCCCCCTGCCCCGACCCGGTCAGCGCGTGGTGCTGGCCTGCCGCTCGGGGCTGCGGTCGTGGCGCGCCGCCGATGCCCTGTCCCGCCGCTGGAACGGCGAGATCACCCTGCTTGCCCTTGGAGGAATACCGGAATGAAGCATTTCGCCCTGCCCCATGCCCTGGCCGCCGCTTTGGCCCTGCTGGCCCAGCCCGCTTTCGCGCAGGACAAGCTGACCCTGATGCTGGACTGGTTCGTGAACCCCGACCACGCCCCCGTCATCATCGCGCAGGAAAAGGGCTTCTTTGCCGATGAAGGGCTGGACGTCGAGGTGGTCGCCCCTGCCGATCCGGCCGATCCGCCCAAACTAGTCGCCGCCGGAAAGGCGGACCTTGCGATCAGCTATCAGCCGCAACTGCATCTGCAGGTCCATGCGGGCCTGCCGCTGAAGCGGGTGGGCACGCTGGTCGCGACCCCGCTGAACTGCCTGATGGTCAAGGCGGACGGCCCCGTCCAGACGATCGCCGACCTGAAGGGCAAGAAGATCGGCTATTCGGTCTCGGGCGTCGAAGAGGCGCTGGTTGGCCAGATCCTCAAGACCGCGGGCCTTGGCATGTCCGATGTCGAGATGGTCAACGTGAACTGGTCGCTGTCCCCCGCCCTGATCGCTGGCCAGGTCGATGCGACGATCGGCGGCTATCGCAATTTCGAGCTGACCCAGATGCGCCAGGAAGGGGCCGAGGGCCGCTGCTTCTTCATCGAGGAACAGGGGGTGCCGACCTATGACGAGCTGATCTTCGTCGCCAATCCCCAGACGATGGACACGAACAAGACCCGCCGCTTCCTGCACGCGGTCGAACGTGGCGCCCAATACATGGTGAACCACCCGGACGAGGCGTGGCAGCTGTTCTCGGGCACTGCGCCCGATCTCAAGGACGAATTGAACGCAGCGGCGTGGAAGGACACCCTGCCCCGCTTTTCGCAAAGCCCCGCCGCACTGGACCAGGGCCGCTATTCCCGCTTCGAGGCCTTTCTTCATGAGGCCGGGCTGACCGACAGCGTGCTGCCGGTGTCGGAACTGGCCGAAGATCTGGGTGCAGAATGACCTATGGCCGCACATTCGCCGCATGGCGGGACGCCGCGCCCGATTGGGATGCCTATACCCGCCACGCCTTTGTCGAGGGCATGCGTGACGGCACATTGCCGCGGGCGGATTTCCTTGCCTATCTGGTGCAGGACTATCTGTTCCTGATCCACTTCTCGCGCGCATGGGCGTTGGCGGTGGTCAAGGCCGGCGACCTGGACGAGATGCGCGCCTGTTCGGCGACGGTCCACGCGCTGCTGGATCACGAGATGAGCCTGCACGTCCAGACCTGCGCAAGCGCGGGGATCGACGTGGACGCCTTGACCCGCACGCCCGAGGCGATAACCAACATCGCCTATACCCGCTATGTCATGGATGCCGGACTTTCGGGCGATTTCCTTGACCTGCTGGCTGCCTTGATGCCCTGCGTGCTGGGGTATGGCGAAATCGGGACACGCCTTGCCCGCGACTGCGCACCCGACACGCCCTATCGCGACTGGATCGAGACCTATGCCGGGGCCGAGTATCAGGACGCCTGCGTCAAGGCCGGACAGCTTCTGGACAGCGCGTTGGTCAAGCGGCTGGGAGATCACCCCGAGACCTCACCCCGCTGGGCCGCCCTGCAGGAGCGGTTTGCCACCGCGACCCGGCTTGAGGTCGCTTTCTGGAGTCTGGGCCGGGCATGACCGCCGCGCGCGTCCACGGACAGGCCTGGGTGGGCGATGCGCCGCTGTTTGCTCCGGTCGACCTGACCTTGGCCGAGGGTGGCTGGACCTGCCTGCTGGGCCCCTCGGGCGTCGGCAAGTCCACGATCCTGCGCCTGATCGCCGGACTGGACACCGGCGCGCGCTTCGAAGGCGAGGTGATGACGGACCGTCCCGTCGCCCTGATGGCGCAGGATGCCGGGCTGATCGGCTGGCTGGATGTGACCGGCAACGTGACGCTGGGCGCGCGCCTGCGCGGCGAAACCCCCGACCAGAACCGCGCTAGCGCATTGATCGAGGCGGTCGGTCTGGCCGACCGCGCCCATCACCTGCCCGCCAACCTGTCGGGCGGCCAGCGCCAGCGCGTGGCGCTGGCCCGCACCCTGTTCGAGGACCGGCCGCTGGTCCTGCTGGATGAACCCTTTTCGGCGCTGGACGCGCGGACGCGGGCTCAGATGCAGGACCTGTCTGCGCGCCTGCTGGCGGGGCGGACCGTGCTGCTGGTGACGCATGACCCGGCCGAAGCCGCACGGCTGGGCGACCGCATCCTGCTGCTGCGCGAGGAAGGGCTGAGCGAATGGCCCGTGCCCCTGCCCCGGCCACCGGGCGGCGCGCGCCCCTATGACGCGCCCGAGGTGCTGGCGCTGCAGGCCGATCTGATGCGGGGGATGATGGCATGAAGACCATCGCCGCGCTAATCGTCGTCACCCTTGCGCTGTGGCAGGGCGTGATCTGGCTGGCGGGCATGCCGCCCTTCCTGCTGCCCTCGCCCACTGCGGTGGCAGAGGCGCTTTGGCTGAACCGGGCCGAGATCCTGCGCCATGCCGGTTTCACCCTTTCCGAGGTGGTGCTGGGCTTTCTGCTGGGCGCGCTGCTGGGCGCGCTGCTGGCCATCGCAATGGGATTTTCCGACAGGCTGACGGCCGTCCTGCGCCCGATCCTGACCTTCAGCCAGACCATTCCTGTCTTTGCGCTGGCCCCGATCCTGACACTGTGGCTGGGCTTCGGCATGGCGCCGAAAATCGCGATGACAGTTCTGATCGTGTTTTTCCCGGTCGCCTCGGCCTTTCTGGACGGGCTGACCCGGACGCCACAATCGGCGCTGGATCTGGCGCGGGTGATGGGCGCGTCTCCCACCCGGATCATGCGTCACCTGCGCATTCCTGCGGCGCTGCCGCAACTGGCGACGGGCCTGCGGCTGGCGGCGGTCTATGCGCCGATCGGCGCGGTCATCGGCGAGTGGGTCGGGGGGGCGCGCGGACTTGGCGCGCTGATGATCCATGCGAACGGCCGGATGAAGACCGACCTGGTCTTTGCCGCGTTGCTGGTCCTTGCCGTGCTGACGGTCGTCTTTGCGCGTCTGGTCGGGCTGGCACTGGCCCGGGCATGGCGGCGCTTCGGCGTGTGAACTCCGGGCCCGGCAGCACGCCGGACCCGGAAGGCCGTCCTAGAACAGGCCGGCGATGCGGGTGTAAAGCTCGTTCAGCGCCAGCGCGATAAAGGCCAGCGCGCAAAGCAGCAGCATCAGGTTGGTCAGCGGCCGGTTGCGCCACTCCGCCGGAACGCGGTCCGTGTTCAGGATCCACAGCAGCGTGATCGCCATATAGGGCATGAACAGCGACCCGAGCACGCCGTAAGCCAGGATCAGATAGACGGGCTGGCCCAGGAACATCATGACCATCGGCGGCACGGTCAGCCAGAAGATGTAGAACTTGTAGTAACGCCCGCCCGCAAGCCGGTCGGGATGGTCATGCGGCTTGCCCTGCACATGGCCAAGGAAGTCGGCGAACATCAGGCTGACGCCGTTCCAGACCCCGACCAGAGAGCTCATGGACGCGGCCCAGAAGCCGATCAGGAACAGCTTGCTCATCCAGGTGCCGTAGCGCTCGCCCAGGACACTGGCCAGGTCGACCATGCCCTGGTCCCCCTTGCCGATGGCGATACCCGCGGAATGCAGCAGCTCGGCCCCGACGATCAGGGTCGAGATGACGAAAAGCCCGGTCACCAGATAGGCGATGCCGTTGTCCATCCGCATGACCCGCATGAAGCGGGGCGTGTCCCAGCCCTTTTCACGCAGCCAATAGCCATAGGCCGCCAGCGTGATGGTCCCGCCGACACCGCCCGCGACGCTGAGGACGTTGATCAGCGCGCCTTCGGGGATCATCGGGACCAAGCCCTTCAGCACCTCGCCAAGGTTGGGCAGGGTCAGGGCCGCGGCAAGCAGCATGGTGACGAACATCAGCACCACCATCGCCGTCAGGATCTTTTCGAACAGGTCGTAGCGGCCCGACCAGACCAGCAGCATGCCGGCAAGCCCGGACAGGATTCCCCAGGCCGCGACGCTGAGGAACGGGAAAAGCGAGTAAAGCGCAAGCCCTGTTCCCGCCATCGCCGCCGCGCCATAGACGAAGCCCCAGATGACGATATAGGGGCCGAAATACCAATGCGTCCAGCGGCCCAGGCTGCTCCACCCCTCGAAGATGGTCTTGCCGGTGGCAAGGCTGTAACGACCCGCGCCCTCGACCAGGATGACCTTCATGATGCAGCCCGCGACGACCGCCCAAAGCAGCGCATAGCCGTATTTGCTTCCGGCGACCGTGGTGGCGATCAGGTCGGCCGCACCGACGCCTGTCGCGGCCACGACCAGTCCCGGCCCGACCAAATTCCATTTCGGCTCTGCGACCGACGGATCGACGCTTCGGTTGGTCATCCCGCTTCCTCTCAGTTGTTGAAGATCGATGCTCCTGTTGATGCCAAGGCAGTTCCGCTCAAGGATTCCAGAAGCCCCACAGACTGGTTACAGCCTGCGCGGGTAAAAATGAACCCGAAGGTCCACTTGTGGGCGGATCACAGCAGGCGCGCGGCGTCGCTGAGGTCTTCGGGCGTGTTCAGGTTCATGAAGGGATCGCGCGGGTTGCTGTCGAAAACAGCACGCCCCGGATCATAGGCGGCCGCGAACTGGCCGATGCGATGCAACCCGGATTCCAACGCCGCGCGAAGATCGCCACGCAGCGCCACCGGCCAAAGCGAACAGGTCGGATGGTCGCGTAGCACCCCGTTTCGGCCCGCACTCGCCGCGACGGCAAGGCCCGACCTGCCCCTGGCCTCGATCAGGCGGTGGACCAGATCATGGGGCAGGAACGGAGTATCGACGCTGACGCTGACCACTTCGGCCAGGCCCTGTGCCGCTGCCCAATCCATGCCCGCAAGCACGCCGGCCATCGGTCCGGCATAGCCCGAAAATCCGTCCGCGATCACGGGAAGCTCGTAATCCTCGAACTGTTCGGGATCGCCGTTCGCGTTGATCGCCAGCGCCCCGCATTGCGGCTGAAGCCGCGAGATGACGCGCGCCAGCAGCGTCTCTCCGCCCAGCAGACGCAGGGCCTTGTTCCCGCCGCCCATGCGGGTCGACAACCCCCCGGCCAGAATGACGGCGGCGGGCGCGGTCATTTGATGCCGGTCTGGATCGCGCGGGCCAGCGTGAACAGCCTTTGTTCAAGGATCACCGGCGTCTCGCAGACATAGGTCAGCGCCTGCTGGCGATCCTGAAAGATGCGCATGTCCCAGTCGAGCTTTGCTTCCTCGGCATCGATGGCGTCGAAATCGGGCTTCTCGGCCTTTTCCATCTCGGCCATTTTGACGCGATGGTCATCGATGCGCTTGGCAAGCTCGACCTGCTTGTTGCCATAACGCGCGATCCCGGCGATCAGGGCGGTCCGGTGCGGATCGATGCGGTCGAACAGTGCCACCATCAGCGCACCAAGCTGGTCGTTATTCGCAGTGGCCGAAAACTCAGCGATCTCGGCCGAGGCCTGGTCGACGGTCACCCGGCGTTCCTCCAGCCGGTCGGCAATCCGCGCGATCTCGGGCGATCCGGCCAGTTCGCGAACCGCATCCGTAGGCTCCGGCCCGGACCACATCTGGCCCAGCGACAAATGCGGCTGCTTGCGCTGGACGCAAGGCCAGTCGGGATCGGTGCTCGACTCGGCATGGGCGGCGCCCGCCGCGGCCAGTGCCAGTGCCAGAACCAAATATTTCATGCTCCCCCCTTTCGCCGGGCCCAAAGTCCCTTGGCCGGATCATACATGAACACAGCCCCTGCAAAGAACAGGATCAGGCAACCCAGCACGACCGAAAAGGACAGCAGATCGAACTGTTCGTAAAGGGCAAAGCGGATCAACTCCACCGCATGGGTGAAGGGGTTGATCGCGCAGATGTCGTGAAGCAGGGTCGAGCTTTCGCGCATCCGCCACAGCGGGTAAAGCGCGGTCGAAGCGAAGAACATCGGGAAGATGACAAAATTCATCACCCCTGCGAAGTTTTCCAGCTGGCGGATGGCCGAGGACAGGAACAGCCCCATCGCGCCCAGCATCAGCCCCGACAGGATCAGGGCGGGCAGCACCGTCACATAACCCATCAAGGGCGGCTCGACATCCCAGAACCAGGCGATGGCCAGGAAGGTGTAGACCTGGATGATCGACACGATCACCCCTGCGACCAGCTTCGATCCCAGCAGGAACCAGCGCGGAAACGGGCTGACCAGCAGCGTCCGCATCGCTCCCGTCTCACGGTCGTAAACCATCGTGAGCGAGCTTTGCATGCCGTTGAACAGCTGGATCATCGCGATAAGCCCGGGGGTGACGTAAACCTCGTACAGCACATAGGTCTGATAGGGCGGCGTGATCGACAGGCCAAGGACCGCGCGGAATCCGGCGGCAAAGATGAACAGCCAGACCAGCGGCCGAACCAATGCCGCCAGGAACCGCCCGCGCTGGTTGACGAAGCGCAGCGTCTCGCGCCGGGTGATGCCAAGAAAGGCGGTCAGCCACATGCGGGGTGTCAGGATGTGGCTCATGCCTGTTCTCCGGTCAGGCGCAGGAAGGCTTCAGTCAGATCATCGCCCCCTGTGACCTCGGCGGTCTTGCCCGCGGCCAGAACCTGCCCCTTGTGCAGGATGACAAGCCCGTCCTCGGGGCGGATCTCGTCCATGATATGCGTGGCCCACAGCGCCGAGACGCCCTGCCGCGTCAGCGCGCGGGTCAGTTCGACAACCTCGGCGCGGGATTTCACATCCAGCCCGACGGTCGCCTCGTCCAGAAGCAGGATCTGGGGGCGGTGGATCAGGGCGCGGGCGATCTCGGCCCGGCGGCTCTGGCCGCCAGACAGGGCCGAGACGCGGGCATCCATCTTGTCGCCTAGCCCGACCTGCGCCAGCACATCGACGGCGCGGGACATCGCCTCGCGACGTGGAATCCCATGCAGCGCCGCGTGATAGGTCAGGTTCTGGCTGACGGTCAGGTCGGCATCCAGCGCACGGGACTGAAAGACAATCCCCAGGCGCGCAAGCGCGGCACCGGGTTCGCGACGCAGGTCATGACCCGCGACCTCGATCCGGCCGGACGTGCTGTTGTACAGACGGGTGATCAGTGAAAACAGCGTGGTCTTGCCCGCGCCATTGACGCCAAGAAGGGCGGTGAACCCGCCCTTCGGCACGGCCAGCGAGACGTCCTTCAGCGCCTGGAAACGACCGAAACTGTGGCTGACATTCTGAACGGAAAGCGCGTCTTGCGGCATGGTCGACGGGAGCGGGCCATGCCCGCTCCCCCTTTGCAGTTATTGGATATTGAACACGGCCTGCTGGGTTTCCCCATGCGAGCCGGGGATGGAAAGCGTATAGCGGCCCGGAACGATGGCCACGAAGCTGAGCGAGGCGGTCCCCGCATCGTCGAATTCCAGCGAATGGACGCCCATGGGCCGGATTTCGATGTCGTTGATGACGATCTCGTTCACCCAGATCGCGCGGAAGAAGTCGCCACCCGACAAGGCAAGCTCCTGGCTGCCGTCTGCGGTGATGTCGATGCGATAATAGCCGCCGGATTTCAGCTTGTATTCACCGCTTGCGACAGGTTTGCCCGAAGCCAGTGTCAGCGGCGCCAGCTGGGTACGGTTGTCCCGCGCCAGCATCCCCGAGAAGCCAAAGTCGAATTTCGCCCCCGCCTCGTGGACGCCGTCTTCGGTGGCCTTTGCCTCTTCCTCGTCGTCGTCGTCATCATCCTCGGCATTCTCGGACGTGGCGTGCTCGGCATGGGCGGCGGCATCCGCCGGCTTCGGCGCCGGGGCTTCCTGGGCCGAGACGGGCGCGGCCAGCCCGGCCATGACCATCAGGATCGTCAGCAAACGCGTCATGTTCTTCCCTCCTTGGTTTTTCGTTCTTGTCAGTTCGGCGCGACGACGACGCCCCAGGGTTGCTGGCCGACCGCGACGGATTTCACGACCTTGTTGGCGTCGACGTCGATCACCGAGACGTCGTTCGAGTTGCCGTTGGTCGTGAACAGGAATTTCTCGTCCGGGGTAAAGGCCATCTGCCAGACCCGCTGGCCGACCAGAAGGTAATCCTCGACCTCGTCGGTCTCGCCATTGATGACGGCGACGCGGTTCGCGGGTCCAAGCGCCACGAACACCTTCTTGCCATCATTGGTCACGCGGATGCCGACGGGCTGGATCGCCTCGGGCAGGACGCCGGGAATCTCGAAGGTGATCTTCTTTTCGACCGACTGGGCGGCGGGATCGATGACCGTGACCGTGCCGCCGATTTCGGCACTGACGTAAAGCTTGGTCCCGGCACTGTTGAACTGGGCAAAACGGGGGCGCGAATCGACCAGCACGTTGCCGAATATCTCGAACGTCTCGCTGTTGATGAAATGCGCCATGTTGGTGGTTTCCGAGGTATTGATGACCACCTTGCCATCGGGGCTGACGCCCATGCCCTCGGGTTCGACCCCGACGGGGATCTCGGCCAGAACCTTGTGCGTCTTGGTATCGACGACCGTGACCAGGTTGTCGTCCTCGTTCGCGATGTAAAGCGGGTTCCCCGACGGGTGCAGGACGAACAGTTCGGGGTCGGGGCCGGAGGGCAGCGTGTGGGTTTCCTCCATGGTCTCGGGGTTAAAGACACGCACAAGGTCGTCATCCGAGACGCAGACGTAAAGTTCCTTCCCGTCCGGGCTGATCGTGATGCCGCGGGGGCGCGCGCCGACCGGGTAGTGGCCGATCACCTCCAGGGTGTCGCTGTCAAGAACGGTGACGTCATTGCCCTTTTCATTGCTGACGAAGACACGGTTCGCCAGTGCGGGTGATCCCAGCCCCAGACAGATCGCCGAGGTCAGGATGGCAGTCGCAAGATGGTTCATCTTTGGCCTCAGAACTTGCATTCGGTTTCGGGACGGTCGATGCCCAGCGTATCCAGGGCCGAGCTTTGGTGCAGGTATTGATCCTGGGGGCTGACCGAAGAGGTGACATCCCCGGTGGTCAGCAGGATCGGCTGGCGCAACTGGTGATCCCAGTCGCGCATGGTCAGCTTCTGCCCCTTGAAGCCCGCAACCTCGAACTTGTCGGACAGCATGAACTCCTTCAGCTTGACGGGGTCGGTGCTTTGGGTGCGGGTCGCAGCCTCGCCAATCATCCGCAGGGCAAGCCAGGTCTGGTAGTCCTCGTCCCACATGCGGCGCGTGGCGAGCTTTTCGAAGCGGTTCTGGAACTGGGTCGCGCCCCATGCCTCAAGCGCGGGATGCCAGGACCGCGGCACCAGCCCGGCCGAGCCGGCGACTGGCCGCGGATCCCAGGTCTGATAGGGCAGCCACGGAGCGAAGACCCCTGCCTCGTCCGCAGCGATCACGATCTGATGATCCGCTGCGCGCTGGGTGAAGACGGGCATCTGCTGCTGGACCTGGACATAGCCGCTGTCGGTCCGGCGTCCGCCGCCGGTATCCTCATAGGTCCGCTCCTCGACGATCTTTGCGCCGAATTTCTTGGCAGCGCGGCGATAGGCGTCGGCCAGCGCGATATCTTCGGGGTGGCTGCCCGAGATCAGGAACCAGTCGCTCCACTTTTTCCACATCAGGAACTGCGCAAGCCCGTCCGCCAGCATCGCATGGCTGGGCGCGGTGTGGATGACATTGGCGCGGCAGTCCTTGCCCCGCAGGCGGTCGCCCCGTGCCCGCGCGTTCAGCAGGGTCGCGCGGTCGCCCACCTGATCCGACAGCTTCAGCGTCTGATCCTCGTCCGCCAGGGTCACGATGAAGGTGACACCCTGGGACAACAGCTTGTCCATCTCGGCCGCCGCAGTTTCGGGGGTCGCCGCAATCTCGGCCGCTTCGAAATCCTGGCCCATGAAGCGACCGGTGGTGTCGTTATCCTCGATCGCAAGGCGCGCGCCGGCAAAACCCAGGTCGGCGGGCGGCGTATCCAGCCGCGAAATCGGCGGAAGTTCGGGAACGTCGACGCGCAGCACCGCCGCGTGGACGATCTGCATCGGCTTTTGTCCGCCGGCCTGCGCGGCCTGTTGCGCGATCGCCGGTGCGGCGATGCCCAACCCCGCCAAAAGTATGATGATTCTGCCCGTCATGCCCATCCTCCCCCGCATATCATGGCGGGCAAATGCGCCCCCGCCAACCCGACAAAGACCCCGTCCCGATCCGGGGAAATTCACCCGATACGTTTGTCGTATGGACGTGGCTTGGGTGCCGAAGGCATGGTCGCACAGTCGGGCGCGGCGGGTCGAAGAGGCCCGGGCACCCATTGCGAGGAGACTGAACGGATGAACCGATTTTTGGCCATCACCCTGGGCGCCACGATGGCGCTGGCAAGCGCGGCCCAGGCGCATGGTCCTGTGCGGCTGAAGCTGGAACTGGACCAAAAGCTGAACGCCTCGCCTGACGAGGTCTGGGCCGCAATCGGCAAGTTCGAAGACATGAGCTGGCATCCCGGCATTGCCAAGACCGAACTGAAAGGCGACGGCTCGGTCGACCAGCCCGAGAAATCCGAACGCGTCCTGCATCTGAAAGCCGATGCGGGCGATCCGACGATCACCGAAATCCTGTCGAAATGGCAGCCCGACAAGCGCTGCTATGCCTACCGGATCGAGAATGTCGATGTCGCGGTGCTGCCAGTGACAAACTATGCCTCGACGCTTTGCGTCAAGGATGAGGGCGGCAAAGCCACGGTCACCTGGCGCGCCGGATTCTATCGCGGTTTCCCGAACAACAACCCCCCACCGGACCAGAACGACGACGCCGCGCTCAAGGCGGTGGGCGGTATCTATCAGGCCGGGCTGGACGCGCTGGCCGAAAGGTTCGGCAAGGCGGAATGATCCGCCACGCAATCCGGCTGGCGCTGGCGGGGATGGTTTGCACCTTCCCTGCCGTCGCCGCCGATCTGGCCTTCGTGACCTCGCAGAATGCCGAGGTTGTCAGCCTGGTCGACCTGCAGAACGGGCAGGTCATGGCCGAGACGCCGGTGCCCGGCGCCCCCGCCCCCGTGGCCTTCGATCCGGAACATGGCCGCGCCTATGTCATCTCGGCGGGGACGGGGCTTCTGACGGTGCTGGACGACAAGGCTGCAGTGGTCCGCACCCTGCCCTTGCCGGAGGGTGCCTTCGGCATCGCGCTGGCCCCCGATGGCGGGCTTTTCGTGACCGAATGGTATCAGTCGCGCCTGCTGCGCCTGGACAAGGATCTGAACGTCCTGTGGACCGCCTCGACCGGCAAGGCCCCCGCCGGGGTTGCGACCGATGGCAAGCTGGTGGCGACTGCGGATCGGGACGACGATCAGGTCTCGATCCTGGATGCCGGAACGGGAAAGCGCCTGGCGACCGTGCCGGTCGGCAAGCACCCCTACGCGGTCCTGTTCCATGACGGCAAGCTGTGGACCGCCGATGTGCAAAGCGACACCGTCAGTGTTGTCGATCCTGTCGCGGGTCAGAAGATTGGTCAGGTTCCGACCGGTAGCCACCCCTATGGTGTCGCGTTTGCCGGCGGGCGCGGATTTGTCACCAACCAATATGCCGGCACCGTCACGGTTTTTGATCCGCAAACCCTGACCGTCTTGGACACCCTGGAAACAGGCGACTATCCCGAAGGGATCGCGCCGCTGCCCGACGGCTCGGGCGTCGTCGTCGCGCATTGGGATTCGAACACCTTGGTCTGGATCGATGCCGCGACACTGAAGATCACGCGCGAGATCGAGCTTCCCGACGGCCCCCGCGCCTTCGGAGCGTTCACGGGGCGTCAGCCGTAACCAATTCGCGCCCGGCAGCCTGCCAACCGTCGCTGCCCTCGGGATACCAGGCGACCCCGGTGTAACCCAACTGCACCGCGCGCTTGCCGGCATTCCAGCTCATCCAGCAATCGGAGCGACAGAACAGCACCACGGGCGCCGCTTTGTCGCCATGGGTGGCCCGCGAAAGACCCTGCGCCAGCCGCTCAGCCTCTTCAGGGGAAATCCGTTCATACCCGGTATCGTAAAGCCACAGCGCGCCGGGAATGGTCATATGCGGTGGCGCGTTCCAGATCGTCCCTTCGGGTAGGCCGTCGGGACGCTTCTTGCGCGGCATGGCGTCGATGAAGGGCACGCCCTGATCATGCAGGGCGATTGCCTGCGCCGTATCCACGACCCGGGCACCCGAAAGCGTCGCCGGCACGGCCGAGCGATAGGGCTCGCCATGATAGTCCTGCGGCTCGGGCACAGGGGCATCCTGTGCCAGCGCGGGCCCGGCCAGCAACATCAGTGCAGCCAAGGCCCCCAATTTCATGGCTTCAGCCCCTTGCCATAGTCGTCCAGGATCGGCACCCCTGCCTCGCGCAGGATGGCGTCGATCTGGTCCTGATTGCGCCGGATCAGACTGTTCAATTCGCGCTTCCACGCGTCCTCGCCCGGCCGGACGCCCATCGTGATGCGATAGAACATCTTCGGACCGGTCGTTTCCTTCAGCAGCGGCGTGAATTGCAGATCAGAATCGTTCTTGATCAGCGGTCCCGCCATCGGCCCCCAAAGGACGGCAGCGGCAAGCTCGCCCGATTTAACCTTGGACAGCATGTCGCCAACCGGATTTTCGACGCGGCGATCGACGAACAGGTCCCAGCCGCGCATGTCCTTGGCCAGGCCCGCCCGCGCCAGGTTGCTCGCAGGGGGCGTCCCCGCCACCACGCCGATGGGCTGGCCCTTCAACGCAGGATCCTCAAGCATGTCGACCGAGGCCAGCTTGCTGTCCTTGCGCGTCACGATGCCATAGGCAGAGGTGTAGTAATGATTGGTGTTCAACACCATCTCATCGCCCTGAGCATAGCCCATGACCACGTCGCAAAGTCCAGCGCGCAGGGTCTTGCGGATGAAACCCGAACCCTGCGGGAACCAGGTATAGGTCACCGGCAGGCCAAGCTGGTCCCCGACGAAGCTGGCCAGCTTGTTTTCGAAACCCGAACCATCCTCGGACGACATCGGAACGGCCGCGGGGTCGGCGCAGACGCGGAATTCGCCATGCGAGCGCAGGTCGGCGACCTGCGCCGTCGCAGCCGAAGCCACGAGGCAGCAGGTCGCCAGAACGGCTGGAAGAAGACGGTGTCCCATCATCCTTCCATGCACGAGTTTTCCTGGGTCACGAAATCGTCCGGCTTGGCCTCTTTCTTGGCCGGGCGGCCACGCGGCAGATCGCCCGTCCCGCGGGCCAGCAGATAGGCATAGATGTCGTCGATATAGCACCAGACGTTCTTGTTGGTGCCGAACGCGGGCATGACCAGGTTCGCGGCCGTGTTCACGTCCTGCTTGCCCGAAGCGACGATTTCCTGGAACTGGTAATAGTCGATCTTGAGGACCGAGTTCTTCAGCGCCGGCGCATAGGTCGAACCTTCTCCATCCGGGCCGTGGCACACATGGCATTCCGCCGAATAGCGGCGATAGCCAGAGAAGGTGGCATAATCGATCGTCCCATCCTCGGACATCTTGAACGTGGGAATGCCCTCGGCATTGTACCAGCGTCCGTTCTCCTGATGGTCCGGGGTCATGTCCTGGCCGTTCGGAAGGACCAGCTTGCCCCCCTCGGCCTTCACCTCGGCGGTTTCGGCGGGTGCTTCTGCCGCGGGGGCGTTCCCCGAAGTCGCGGCGGCAGCACCTGCCCCGGCCTGTGCCGGAGGCGTCGTATTGTCCTGCCCAACGGCCGTCTGGGCCATGGCTACGGTCGCACATGCGACGCAGATCGCCATCAGTCTGGCGGTCGTTCTGTTGTTCATGAATCTTCCTCCCTACTCCGTCCTTTGAAAGGACAGGGCCGCTCCAAGTTACCCTTGGAACGGCCCATTTCGAGTCACAGTTTGGTATTCGGCACCAAAGTATGAGGTCAGCCGGGCAGCTCGAACACGGTCAGCTGGCCGCCCAGTTCGGTGTATTGCGACAGAGCCGCATAACCGCCCACGGCACCCAGACCTTCGTTCGGGTTGGTAAGGCCAGCCGCAAGGCCGATGCCTGCCCAGCCGCCGACACCGGACAGCACGGCCACATACTGCTTGCCGCCATGTTCATAGGTCATGACGTTGCCGATGATGCCCGACGGGGTCTTGAACTTGTAGAGTTCCTTGCCCGTTTCGGAGTCCACAGCCTTCAGATAGCCTTCCAGCGTACCATAGAAGACGATGTCGCCCGCAGTCGCCAAGGCACCAGACCAGACCGAGAACTGCTCAGGCAGCGACCACTTGATCTCACCCTTGGTGTTGTCCCAGGCGATGAAGTTACCCATGCCGCCATGGCTGTTCGGCGCGGGATACATCGACAGGGTCGCACCGACATAGGGTTGGCCCGCGGTATAGGCGACGCGGAACGGCTCGTAGTCCATGCAGACGTGGTTGGTCGGGACGTAGAACAGGTTGGTCTTGGGCGAGAAGGCCGCCGGCTGCTGGTCTTTCGAACCAAGGGCCGCCGGACAGATGCCGGTCGAGTTGGTATCCTCGCCATTCTGTTCGGTCGAGTACTCCGCGACCACGGCCGGGCGGCCATAGGTCTCGGACTTGGGATCCATGTCCACGCCGGTGGTCCAGTTCACCGCCGGATCATATTTCTGCGCCACCAGAAGTTCGCCCGATTCACGGTCCAGCGTATAGCCAAGGCCGTTCCGGTCGAAGTGGGTCAGGAGTTTGCGGTCCTTGCCGTCGATCTGCTGGTTCGTCAGGATCATCTCGTTGACCCCGTCGAAGTCCCATTCGTCATGCGGCGTCATCTGGTAGAACCACTTGGCCATACCGGTATCGGCGTCGCGGGCCATGATGGTCATCGACCACTTGTTGTCGCCAGGGCGCTGCGAGGGGTTCCAGGTCGAAGGGTTGCCGGTCCCGTAATAGATCAGGTTCAGGTCCGGGTCATAGGAATACCAGCCCCAGGTGGTACCGCCGCCGATCTTCCACTGATCGCCTTCCCAGCTGCTCAGCGAGCTGTCCTTGCCGATCGGCTTGCCCAGCACGGTGGTCTTTTCGGGGTCGACCAGCATTTCTGCGTCCGGACCGGTGGAATAGGCTTTCCACGCTTCGGTGCCGTCCTTGAGGTTATAGGCGGTCACACGACCGCGCACCCCGTATTCGCCGCCCGAGACACCGACGATGACCTTGTCCTTGACCGGAAGAACGGTCGCGGTGTTGGTTTCGCCAACTGCCGGATCGCCGGTCTTGACCGACCACTTGACCTCACCGGTCTTGCTGTCCAGCGCCACCAGCGTGGTGTCCGCCTGATGCAGCAGGATCATGCCATCTGCATAGGCAAGACCGCGGCTGACGGTGTCGCAGCACATGACCGCGATCACGTTCGGATCCTGTTGCGGCTCATAACGCCACAGGATCTTGCCGTTGTCGTTCAGGTCCAGCGCAAAGACATTGTTCGGGAACGGGGTGTGGACGAACATGACGTCCCCGATCACCAGCGGCGAACCTTCGTGACCGCGCAGTACGCCGGTCGAGAAGGTCCATGCCACGCGCATGTCCTTGACGTTGTCCTTGTTGATCTTGTCCAGAGTGGAATAGCGGGTGTTGGCATAGTCACCCGTCTGGATTGCCCATTGTTCGGGCTTTGCGATTTCTGCAAGAACGCTGTCATTGGCCATTGCCGAGGTGCCGGACAGCAGCAACGCCATGACGGCGCCCTTCATCAAATTCTTCATGAATTTCCCTCCGCTTGTAGGCCAGCGCGACTCCTCATTCGCGGGGTGGCCCTCCTCGGGGAGTGTTTCTGTCCGCGCGCCCCTGCGTCAACGAAGCCGACCGCTTCGCCAAACTAAAGTCTTAGGGAATCAAGGTAATCCGGGAGGGAATTCCACCTGCGAAAAAGACAGTGGAATTCCCCTGTGGCGGTATCAGCCCAACCGTTCCGCATGCCAGCGGATGTGGTCTGCGACGAAGGTCTGAACGAAGAAATAGCTGTGATCATAGCCTTTCTGCATCCGGAATTCGCCGGGCTGGCGGCGCTCGATCATGGCCTGGGCCAAAGACGCGGGCTTCAGCAGGTCCAGGAACTGGTCCGACGCCCCTTGGTCGATCAGGACCTCGCCCGGATAACCGCGCTCGCGCATCAGGACGCTTGCGTCGTGGCTCTCCCAGGCGGCGTGGTCATCACCCAGATAGGCGGTGAACTGCTTGCGGCCCCAGTCGGAATCCGACGGATTCGCGATGGGCGCGAAAGCCGAGACGGACCTGTAGCGTTCGGGCATGGTCATCGCGATGGTCAGCGCGCCGTGGCCGCCCATGGAATGCCCGGTGATTCCCTGCGCCTCGCGGTCCAGCGGAAAGTTCGAGAAGACCAGTTCGGGCAGTTCATGCGTCACATAGTGCCACATGCGAAAATGCGGTGCCCAAGGCTTCTGGGTCGCATCGACATAAAAGCCCGCACCTTGACCAAGGTCATAGGCTTCGTCATCGGCCACGCCCTCGCCGCGCGGCGAGGTGTCCGGGAAGATCAACGCAATCCCGTATTCAGCGGCCCATTCTTGCGCCCCGGCCTTGGTCATTGCGTTTTCATGCGTGCAGGTCAGGCCCGACAGGTACCACAGGACCGGAACCTTGCCGTGCTCGGCAGCCGGCGGAAGGTAGACGGCGAATGTCATCGTCGTGCCCGTGGCCTCGGACTGGTGGCGATAGACGCCCTGGATGCCGCCAAAACTGCGGTTCTCGGAAACGGTTTCGAACTTCATCGGTCTTTCCCTTCAAGCGAAACGGTTGCTCTGACGTGCTGGAAAGCAATTCCGCGACCGGCCGGCAATCGGCAATCGGCGTTTCTGCAACAAATGGCCGGGCGGCTGCGTGGGCGTGACCCCAAGGACACGGCGCGCAGAAAACCGCAATTACCCCGTGCTGTCCACCGTCTGCATGCTACCTTGAGGCGCGCCAACAGCGGGAAGGTCTACCATGTCCACTCTGCCCCGGTCGTCCGCATTCCTTGGTTTCGCTTCAGCTTTCGTGATTTCGCTTTCAGCGGACGCGGCGGACGCGTTCGACTTTTCGATCTTCGTCGACCCTGACGACCACATGTTCGATGCCTCGGCCCTGTTGGCGCGGGGCGGCTTCATCCCGATCCCGGTCATTATCACCGAGCCCGCCGTTCAGGGTGGCTTCGGCGTCGTCGGCCAGTTCATCAACAGCGCGCTGGGTCCGGGCGGACAGGGCGCGCGCACGATGGTCGGGCTTGCCCTGACGGGGAACGATTCCAAGGCGGGCGGCATCATGAGGACGGGTCAGTTCCGCGAAGGCAAGGCGCGCTATCAGCTTGCCTTCGGTGGGGCGGATATCACGCTGCCGATCTTCCCCTTCGGGCTGGACCGCTCGGTCGATTACAACAACTCGGTCTTTGGGGGGATTGCGGCGGCACGGTTCAAGCTTGGTGAAACGAACTTCTGGCTGGGCCCGCGCCTGACCTATCGCCATACTGAAATCTCGCTGGGCGGGTCCGAGGAAGAAACCGAGTTGGGCGGCCGCGTGCGAAGCGCGATCAACGACGTGATCGACCCGCAGCAATATATCTCGCTGGGCGCCTCGCTGCATTACGACACGCGCAACAACCCTGTCTCTCCTACAAGCGGGATCAACGCGGTCCTGAAATTCGACCGCTATGACGACGCCATTGGCAGCGATGCGGATTTCAACAACCTGTCCGCCGTGGTCACCAGCTTTACCGAGTTCGGGGATGCCTGGTCCTTTGGCATCCTGACGGAATATGACGCGGTCAGCAGCGGCGCGCCCTTCTTCATGGCGCCCAGCGTGGCACTGCGCGGGGTCCAGCACGGGCGCTATTCCGGGGACAGCGCACTGACCTCGGAAATCGAGCTGAGGCGACAGTTCACCCCCCGCTGGGCCGGAGTGGTCTTCGGCGGCTATGGCGAAACCCATGTCGAGGATTCGCGCCTGTTTCACGCCGAGGACGGGATATGGACCTATGGCGCGGGCTTCCGTTATCGCATCGCGCGCAAGATGGGCATCGATGCGGGGTTGGATGTCGCCAAAGGCCCCGAGGACACGATTTTCTATATCCAGTTCGGCCACGCGTGGATGCGGCAGATGGACTGACCGCCGCGGATCAATCCGCGGCCAAATCCTGGAACATCACCAGCGCGTCGACATAGCCCAGCCGGGGATGCAGGAATGCCCGCGGCAGCCGGCCGACGATCTCGAACCCCGCGCGCTGCCAGGAATGGACAGCATCGGAATTGGTCGCGACCACGAAGTTGAATTGCATCGCCCGAAAGCCCTGGTCGCGCGCCCAGTCCTTGGCATGCGTCACCAACGCCCGCGCAATACCCCTGCCCCGTGCGTCCGGATGGGTGGCGAAGCTGGCATTGGCGACGTGGCTTGCCGGGCCGGGGCGATTGCGACCGACATGGCTGGTGCCAAGCACCATCCCCTGAAACTCGGTCACGAAGACGGAAAAAGGCGCGGCGAACCAATCCGCCAGCGCCTCATCTCGCGAGATGTCGGTGGGGATGCAATAGGTCTCGCCCGCCCGATAGACCGGTTCGAGAATCGACCAGATCGCATCCCGGTCCTGAAGCGTGGCGGGACGGATCAGGATCCCGCCCGCCGTCATTTCAGTTCGTCCACCGACCGGATCACCTTGCCCAGCAGTCCATAGTCCAGCGCTTCCTGAGTGTTCAGCCAGAAGTCGCGCTGGGTGTCCTTTTCGATCCGCTCGACCGGCTGGCCGGTCGCATCGGCAAAGATGTGGTTCAGCCGGTCGCGCATCAGGCGAACCTGCTCGGCCTGGATCATCATGTCGGACGAGGTGCCGCCGATCCCGCCCGAGGGCTGGTGGATCAGGAAGCGCGTGTTCGGCAGGCAGAAGCGGTTTTCCTTTTTCGCCGCGACAAAGATCAGCGCACCGGCCGAGGCGACCCAACCCGACCCGATGGTGCGGACGGTGGGGCGGATGAACTTGATCACGTCATGGATCATGTCGCCCGATTCCACATGCCCGCCGGGCGAGGAGATCAGCATGTTGATCGGCTGGTCGCTGTCCTCGGCCAGAGCCAGCAGATGGGCGACGGTGCGCTGCGCCAGCTTGTCGTTGATCGCACCGGCGACGATCACCGTGCGCGACTTGAAGTAGAGCTTGCCGATCTTGTCCCCCTCGGGCAAGCCAAGACCTTCGTCCTTTTCGCCTTTCTGCGGGCGATCGTCCTCATCGTCGTCGTCATCGTCATCATCGAGCCATTGGTGACGCATCGGCCTGCTCCTTATTTCCTCATGGCGACGGCGGGACCAGCGGCCCCGCCGTCCTTTTAACTAAGCAGCCGTTTACGATCAGTAAAGGACGACCGAGCGGATGGATTCGCCCGAATGCATCAGGTCGAAGCCCTTGTTGATGTCATCCAGCGGCATCGTGTGGGTGATCATCGGGTCGATTTCGATCTTGCCGTCCATGTACCAGTCGACAATTTTCGGCACGTCGGTGCGGCCACGGGCCCCGCCAAAGGCCGTGCCCTTCCAGACGCGGCCCGTCACCAGCTGGAACGGACGGGTGCTGATTTCGGCGCCCGCTGCCGCCACGCCGATGATGACCGACTGACCCCAGCCGCGATGGGTACATTCCAGCGCATCGCGCATGACCTTGGTGTTGCCGGTCGCGTCGAAGCTGTAATCGGCGCCGCCGATCTGGTCGAACGGGGTCTTCGTCATGTTGACGATTTCCTGCACGACCGAGCCTTCGATCTCTTTCGGGTTGATGAAGTGGGTCATGCCGAAATGCTCGGCCATGGGCTTCTTGTCATTGTTCAGGTCGACGCCGATGATCATGTCGGCACCTGCAAGGCGCAGGCCCTGGATGACGTTCAGACCAATGCCGCCCAGACCGAAGACAACGGCTTTCGCGCCGATCTCGACCTTGGCGGTGTTGATGACGGCCCCGATCCCGGTGGTCACGCCGCAGCCGATGTAGCAGATCTTGTCGAAGGGCGCGTCCTCACGCACCTTGGCGACCGCGATCTCGGGCAGCACGGTGTAGTTCGAGAAGGTGGAGCAGCCCATGTAGTGATGGATCGGCGTGCCATCCAGCATCGAGAAGCGCGAGGTTCCGTCGGGCATCAGGCCCTGGCCCTGGGTGGCGCGGATGGCGGTGCACAGGTTGGTCTTGCCCGACAGGCACGAGGCGCATTGGCGGCACTCGGGCGTATAAAGCGGAATCACATGGTCGCCCACCTTGACCGAGGTGACGCCGGGGCCGACCTCGACCACGACGCCGGCGCCTTCATGGCCCAGGATCGCGGGAAAAAGGCCTTCGGGGTCGGCGCCCGAGCGGGTGAATTCGTCGGTGTGGCAAATGCCGGTGGCCTTGATTTCGATCATCACCTCGCCGGCCTTCGGCCCTTCGAGATTGACCTCCATGACTTCCAGCGGCTTGCCGGCCTCGAGCGCGACGGCTGCACGTGTTCTCATCGATAATCTCCTTGCGTCCTGGCCGATTGGCCTGCTGAATGTCTTGTCATAACCGAACCCTAACGCGCGGGTGGCCATGGCTTTGGGGGCCGGTATGACCGACCCCCTGTCGCGGCCAAAACGGCAATCGTCAAGCCGCGAGTGCGCCGGATTTCTTGGCGATATGCGTCGCGATCGCGTCCATCAGGGGCGGCGAAAGCGCATCATAGGGCTCAAGCCCCAGTTCGCGCAGGCGCGCGCGGATGCCAGCCATGCGGCTGGGATCGACACCGGATTCGATGATCGAGCTGACGAAGGCTGCAAATTCCGGCGCCGCCCAGCCGTCCTGGTCGGAAAGCTCGGTATGGACGAAGTCGAGACCGTAGAACGGGTGTTCCTTGTTCTCGATCCGGCCGTACATGTGCACGCCGCAATCCTTGCAACGATAGCGCTGGATCGGAGCGTCCTTGTTGACGATCTCAAGCTTCTCGGCACCGCTCAGCACCTCGACCGAGTCGCGGCCGACGACAGCGACTTGCGAGAAGATGGCGCCTTCGGGTTTCCAGCATTTGGTGCAGCCACAGACGTGGTTATGCGCAGTCTGTGCCTTGACCGCGACGCGCACCGGATTGGATGCGCATTTGCAGTGAAGTTCACCGCCCGCGAAACCGGCCTTGGCCGGCTTGATGCCGTTATCAACGGCGGGGTGGATCTTCACCCCGGAAGTGTCGCTCATGGTCCTCCCTCCGAATAGACCCTGGGCCTTGAACGGCACCAGTGAGCGCAGTTTGCTCCGCAGCCGAAAACACACAAGTGGGCAAAAGGTTGTATCGCCGGATCAGGATTCTGGCCGCGTCACCAGCCACAGTGCGACCGCGCTGCAGACCAGCGCCTGGGCGACGACAATGCGCGGATCAAGTCCGAAATAAAGCGACCATCCCACCCCGCAGGCCATCGCCACGGTGGCCCAGATCTTGGCCATGCGCCCAACCACGCCCCGTTTTCGCCACGCCCGGATCGGCGGGCCAAAGGTCGGGTGCCGCATGATCCGGGCGCCCAGCCGGGGCGAGGATTTGGCAAAGGCCCAGACCGCGACCAGAAGGAAAGGCACGGTCGGCATCACGGGCAGAATCGCGCCAATGACGCCCACCGTCAGCGAAAGCCAGCCAAGGGCAAGCCACAGCAGGCGCATCATTCGGCCAGTTCGCGCAGGATGCCGTTCAGGACGGGCCTGCCCGCCGCTGTCGCGGCAAGCCGGTCTCCGCGCTGCTCGACCAGTCCAAGGCCGATCAGGTCGGCAAGCTTGCCCTGGGGCAGCTTTGCCCCATGGGCCAGATATCGCGGCACTTCCAGCCCTTCGGTCAGACGAAGTGACATCAGCAGATATTCAACGGCGCGATCCGACAGGGACAGGCATTCGCGCAGGCTGTCGCCGGTGCCCCGCGCCTCAACCGCCTCCAGCCAGGCACCGGGGGCGCGATGCGCCTCGGTCGCCCAGCGTCCATTGGCCAGCGTCAGGCGGCCATGCGCGCCGGGCCCTACGGCTGCCCAGTCCCCCTGCCGCCAATAGATCAGGTTGTGAAGGCTTTCGGCGCCCGGCCTGGCGTGATTCGAAATCTCATAGGTCGGCATTCCAGCGGCGGCGCAGATCTCTTGCGTGTCCTGATACATGTCGGCGGAGAGATCGTCGTCCGGCAACCCCTTCAAGCCTCCTTTGGCATGGCGGGCACCAAAAGCGGTCCCCGGCTCGATCGTCAGCTGATAGGCCGAGAGGTGGTCGACAGCCATTCCAAGCGCCTCGGTCAACTCACGCCTCCAATGGGCCCGGTCCTGGTCCTGGCGGGCATAGATCAGATCAAAGCTGACGCGCGCGAAGCAATCCCGCGCAATGTCGAAGGCGGCCCGCGCCTCTGCCACGCTATGCATCCGGCCCAATCGCCTCAAGTCGTCGTCGTTCAGCGCCTGCACCCCCATCGAGACGCGGTTCACCCCTGCATCGGCATAGGCGCGGAAGCGTCCCATCTCGACGCTGGTAGGATTCGCCTCCAGCGTAATCTCGATGTCGTTGGCAAAGGGCCATTCGGCACGGGCAGCCTCGATCACGCCCGCGACCGTCTCGGGGGCCATCAGGCTGGGCGTGCCACCGCCAAAGAAGATGCTGTTCAGCACCCGGCCCGGCAATTCCTGCCCCAACCGCGCCAACTCCTTGCGATAGGCAGCAAGCCAACGCCCCTGATCGACAGTCGCCGATACATGGCTGTTGAAATCGCAATATGGGCACTTCGAGGCGCAGAATGGCCAATGGACATAAAGCGCGAACCCCCCCGCCCTCCAGTCCTGGGCAATGGGATCCAATTGTGCGGTGATTGTGGCGGCTGTCATCCCTTGAACGCGGTTACCTCGATCTCGACCTTCATTTCGGGTCTGATGAGCCCCGCGACAACCATCGTGGCCGCAGGTAACGCAACCTTCATCGCCTCGCCCAGAACCGGGGTAATTTCTTCCACCAATGCTGGATCGATAATCGTGTATTGCACACGCACGATGTCGGCTGGATCGAATCCCGCCTTGCGAAGCGTGTCGAAGATCGTGGCAAAGGCATTCCGTGCCTGTTCGGCGGCACTGTCGGGCATCGCCATCGCCGCATAGTCATAGCCCGTGGTGCCCGAAACGAAGCACCACGGCCCCTTGACCACGGCCCGGCTATAGCCGAGCGCCGTTTCGAAGGGGGAGCCGGTCGAGATCCTAGACACAGGCCGCCTCCAGCTTGCGGAAGGCATCGGCACGGTGGCTGATGAGGTTCTTCTCATCCGCGGTCATCTCGGCGAAGGTCCGGTCCTGACCGTCGGGAATGAAGATCGGGTCATAGCCGTGGCCTTGCTGCCCGCGCGGCGGCCAGGTCAGGCGGCCAGGCGCAATACCTTCGAAGATTTCCTCGTGACCATCCGGCCAGAGCAGGATCAGCGTCGCGCGGAACTGGGCCGTGCGGGGTTCGGGCACGTCGCGCTGGTCAAGTTCGGACCATGTGCGGGTCATCGCCTGCATGAAATCGCGCCCGTTGGGCGTCTCGGCCCAATCGGCGGTATAGACGCCCGGCGCACCGTCCAGCCCGTCAACCGTGATGCCACTGTCATCGGCCAGGACAGGCAGCCCCGTCGCCTGCACCGCTGCGCGCGCCTTGATACGGGCATTGCCGATAAAGGTCGTCTCGGTCTCGTCCGGTTCGGCCAGTCCCAACTCTCCGGCCGAGGTCACGTCGATCCCGTGCGGGGCAAGCATGGCGCGGATCTCCTCCAGCTTGCCCTTGTTATGGGTCGCCACAAGAAGCTTCCCCTCGGTCAGCCTCCTCATACGATGGCCTCTTTCTGCGCGAGAACCAGTTCGGCGATTCCGGCCTCGGCGAGGTCCAGCAACTGGTTCATCTCGGGCCGCGAGAAGGTCGCGCCCTCGGCGGACATCTGGACTTCGATCAGGCGTCCGGCACCGGTCATGATGAAGTTGCCGTCGGTACCGGCCTCGCTATCCTCAGCATAGTCCAGATCGACGATCGGTTGGCCGGCATAGATGCCGCAGGACACCGCCGCGACATGGTCCATGATCGGGTCAGAGGATATGACGCCCGCCGTCAGGAGCTTGTTCACGGCCAGCCGCAATGCCACCCAGCCCCCTGTGATCGAGGCGCAGCGGGTTCCACCATCCGCCTGGATCACATCGCAGTCGATGACGATCTGGCGTTCACCCAAGGCGCGCCGGTCAACACCTGCGCGCAGCGACCGCCCGATCAGGCGCTGGATCTCTTGTGTGCGGCCCGATTGCTTGCCGCTGGCCGCCTCGCGCCGGTTGCGGGAATTGGTCGCGCGCGGCAGCATTCCGTACTCCGCCGTGACCCAGCCCTGCCCCGAGCCCTTCAGAAAGGGCGGTGCCTTGTCCTCGATCGTGGCCGAGCACAGGACCCTCGTATGCCCGCACGAGATCAGGCAGGACCCTTCAGCGTGGCGCATGACGCCCGTCTCGATTGAAATCGGACGCATATCGCTTAATTTTCGGCCAGAAGGTCGCATCGGTCATTCCTTTCGGGGGTTTTGCTGTTCAAATACAGGTCGGCCCCCCCGGACCGCAACCCCGCGAACGACCAAGCACATGTGCCATGCCTGAAACCGCCTTGCTTTCCGACCTGAATGACCGCTCGCGCGAGGTGTTTCGCCGCGTCGTCGAATCCTATCTGGCCACCGGCGAGCCTGTCGGCTCTCGGACACTGACTCGCGACATGAGCGAGCGTGTCAGCGCAGCCACGATCCGCAACGTAATGCAGGATCTTGAGCATCTGGGGCTTTTGGACCATCCACATGTCTCGGCCGGGAGAATGCCGACCCAGTTGGGCCTTCGGCTTTTCGTTGATGGACTGATGGAGGCCGGGCCTGTCTCGACCACCGACCGCGAGATAATCGAAGAGACGCTCGGCAATGAAAGCGGCGATACCGGGGCCATGCTGGACCGCGTCAGCACCGCCCTGTCGACCCTGACACACGGCGCGTCGCTGGTGTTGATGCCGAAGCAGGAAGCCCCTGTCCGCCATATCGAATTCGTAAGTCTTGCGCCCGATCGTGCCCTGGTGGTGCTGGTCTTTGCAGACGGGCGGGTAGAGAACCGGGTGTTCTCTCCGCCAAAGGGGCATACCGCGAGTTCCATGCGCGAGGCCGCGAACTTCCTGAACGCGGTCGCCGAGGGGCGCACACTGGCCGATCTGCGTCACGGAATATCGCAGGAGATCAAGGCCAGCCGCCAGCAACTGGATCAGGTCGCTGCCGAGCTGATCTCGTCTGGTCTTGCGATGTGGAATGACGACGGCCCCGATCCGCGCCTGATCGTGCGCGGGCGTGGCAATCTGCTGGCCCATGAGCTTGCCGACCTGGACCTGATCAGGACGCTTTTCGACGACCTGGAACGCAAGCGCGACATCGCCGAATTCCTTGAGCTGGCCGAGCACGGCGAGGGCGTCAGGATTTTCATCGGTTCCGAGAACAAGCTTTTTTCACTTTCCGGTTCATCTCTGGTCGTTTCACCCTATATGAATGCCGACCGAAAGATCGTTGGCGCGGTCGGCGTGATCGGCCCCACCCGGCTGAACTACGGACGTATCGTGCCGATTGTGGATTACACTGCGCAGCTCGTCGGCCGGATCATCTCCGGCCGGAAAGGATGAAGGACATGACGAACGAGTACCCGAATGGAAGCCCCCTTGACGATGAGGACTTTGCCGAACCTCTGCCGGAGGACACGGAAGGCTCCTCGCCCGAGATCGAGGCGCTGATCGCCGAACGCGACGGCCTGCGGGACAAGTTCATGCGCGCCCTTGCGGATGCCGAAAACGCCCGCAAGCGCGCAGACAAGGAACGCCGCGAGGCCGAACAGTATGGCGGCACGCGCCTGGCCCGTGACTTGCTGCCGGTCCATGACGCCCTGTCGCGGGCGCTTGAAACCGTCAACGATGACCAGCGCGCCGCATCGGCGGCGCTGATCGAGGGTGTCGAACTGACCTTGCGTGAGCTTGGCAATGTCTTTGCCAAGCACGGTATCGTCGTCATCAAACCGGAAATCGGTGACAAGTTCGACCCACAGCATCACGAGGCGATGTTCGAGGCCCCGGTTCCGGGTACGATCGCCGGAAACATCATCCAGGTCATGGGCAACGGTTTCATGCTGCATGATCGTCTGCTGCGACCTGCCAAGGTTGGCGTCAGCTCGACCCCCGCAAACTGATTTCACTAACAGACTAGATCAAGTGAAAACCCCGGGATGATATCCCGGGGTTTCTACATATAGAAAAATAAGATATGTAATATACCAAATATTGATTTATCAATTACCGAGAGCTTGGCAAAGCTTGTCCAACTGATCCAGATCCTTGTAGCTGACAACTAGTTGCCCGCCCTCTTGTCCGGAGTGATTGATCTGGACTTTCATCTTCAGGTGGGCCGAAAGATCGCTCTCCAGCGCGCGGGTATCAGCGTCCTTCTCGGGTCGACGACTGGCGGGTTTCTGCTTCGCTGCCTCAACCTGACGGCGAACCAATTCCTCTGTCTCACGCACAGAAAGGTTCTTCTCGATAACCTTTCGCGCCAACTCCACCGCATTTGGCACGGTGATCAATGCACGCGCATGTCCTGCGGTCAGCTTGCCTTCCTTCAACCAAGTTTGCACTTGCTCCGGAAGGTTGAGAAGTCTCAGCAGGTTGGCGATGTGACTGCGACTCTTGTTCAGAGCCTCCGCCACCTTTTCCTGCGTATGACCGAAACGATCCATCAACTGGCGATAGGACGCGGCCTCCTCGATCGCGTTCAGATCCGACCGCTGAATGTTCTCGACAATAGCAATTTCAAGAACTTCTGTGTCGGTCAGTTCACGAACGATCACGGGAACGTCATGAAGTTGCGCCAGTTGCGCAGCCCGCCAACGGCGCTCACCCGCAACGATCTGATAAAGGCCACGGTCGCTGGGATGTGGCCGCACGATCAAAGGCTGCAGCATTCCGCGCTGACGCAGCGAATCCGCCAGTTCTTGCAATGCCTCCTGCGCAAAGCTGCGCCGCGGCTGGTCTGGGTTGGGGGTAATCTGTTCGACGGGTAGAAGTTGTCGCGGCATTGGTCTTTCGGAAGGGATCAAATCTACATCGGCCATCAGCGCCGACAGTCCGCGCCCCAGCCCTCTTTTCTCAAGCTTGTTCTCTGACACGGGCTCCTCCTCAGGCTGTCGCATATTGTCTGGACAAGAATTCCTTGGCCAACTCTCGATAGGCTAGACTACCCTTAGAGTTGGAATCGTAATGCAGGACCGGCATCGCATGCGACGGCGCCTCAGACAGGCGAACATTGCGCGGGATTACCGTATTGTAGACCAACCCGGACAGCGTATTCCGGGCGTCAGCCTCGACCTGTTGCGAAAGATTGTTTCGATTGTCGGACATCGTCAGCAACACGCCTTCGATCCGTAAGTCTGGATTGGCAGTTTGCCGTACCTCTCTGACGGTCATCAGCAACTGGGACAGCCCCTCAAGCGCATAGAACTCGGCCTGCAATGGAACGAGAACACTTCCTGCCCCAACCATTGCGTTCACAGTAAGCAGACCAAGAGCCGGCGGGCAATCGATAAGCAAATACTCAAATTCTGATGTGCTGGGAAGCTTGCGACGAAGAAGTTGGGTTCGGCCCTGGCGATTGGACATTTCAAGGTCGACCGAGGCGAGGTCCCGACTTGAAGGGACAAGACTGAGGTTATCCACTTTGGTCGGGATGACGCACTCAGCCAAACTAGTCTCGGCCATCAACAGATCATAGGTTGTCCGGTCGCGCTCCTCGGGTGGAATACCAAGCCCCGTTGACGCATTACCTTGCGAATCCAAATCTATAACCGCAACCCGATGTCCCGCTTCGGCCAATGCCGCCGCGAGATTTACCGCAGTGGTCGTCTTTCCGACCCCGCCCTTCTGGTTGGCAATGGCGATGACGCGTGTTTCAGGCATAGCGGATATCCGTTAGTTCCAAAATTGCAGCACCGGGATGAGTATGGCTTTCATGAGCATTAAGCTGAAAGCTCCATATCTTGCGGGCCTCTTCTACCTCGGACTGCCAATTGCGCCCCTTCATAAGCCATGCCCGCCCCCTGGGATCAAGATGTCTATGAACATATGACATCAGGAGAGGAAGTGGGGCAAGCGCCCGCGCACTGATGTTGCTCGAAAAGAGCGGACGGGCGCTCTCGATGCGCTCGGAAATAATCTGAACGTTGGTAAGCTCCAGTTCTCGCGCTACTGTGCGAAGAAAGCTTCCCTTACGCTTATCACTTTCCAGAAGAGTCACTGGTAGATCTGGGCGGCGAATTGCCAAAACTATCCCCGGAAGGCCCCCTCCGCTGCCCATGTCAAGCCATGGGCCCCTCGCCTTGGCTGATATGGTCACCAACTGCAGGCAATCGGCAATATGGCGACTTTCCACCTGGTCCAGTGTCGAAGGTGCGACAAGATTGATTACGGGGTTCCACTTGCGAATGAGGGCCGCATACTTCTCGAGCGGATCTGTTTCACGTGAAACAGTCATTAAACTGCACGACGCCGGTCTGAACGCAATACTGCCAAGACAAGCGTCAGCGCGGCTGGAGTCATTCCCTCAATTGCCGATGCTGCAGCAAGATTGATTGGTCGTGCCCGCTTCAGCTTATCCTTCAGCTCATTGGACAACCCGGAAAGTGAATCATAGTCAAAATCCGCGGGAATGCCCACAGCCTCTTCTTTACGCAACAGCTGGGCATCGCGTTCTTGGCGATCGGTGTACTGCTGATAGAGCGCATCGGTCCCTAGTTGATCCAATATGGATCCGTCGACTTGCGCGAGTTCAGTGTCCAAGGAAAGCACCACTTCACGCCCAATTTCCTGCTGCCCGAGCAGCGAAAAAAGGCTGCGCCTGCTCCCATCCTGCCGCACATCCAAGCCAAGTCGCCGAAGTTCATGGGAGGTAAACTGGCGGTCTTCCGCGACCCTACGCGCGGCTCTATAACGCCCCATTTTGAAATCAAAACTTTCCCGCCGGTCCGAGCCCACGCAACCAATCTCAATTCCAACCGGTGTAAGCCTTTGATCTGCATTATCGGCCCGAAGAGACAGCCGAAATTCCGCGCGCGACGTAAACATGCGGTAGGGCTCACTGACCCCTCGGGTTACAAGATCGTCAATCATCACACCGATATAGCTTTGTGATCTGCTGAAATGTACGGGTTCTCGCCCTTGAGAGCAAAGCGCGGCTCCGAGGCCTGCAACAAGGCCTTGTGCAGCTGCCTCTTCATATCCTGTGGTGCCGTTAATCTGACCTGCCAGGAAAAGACCAGGCATGGCCTTGACCTCTAAAGAAGAGCTCAGCGCCCGGGGATCGACATAGTCATACTCTACAGCATAACCAGGCTGGACGATTGCGGCCTCTTCCAGGCCTCGGATCGATCTTACATACTCATACTGCACTTCCTCGGGTAACGAGGTTGAGATGCCATTAGGATATATCAAATCGGAATCGAGACCCTCGGGCTCAAGGAATATCTGATGCGAAGTTTTCTCTGCAAATCGCACCACCTTATCTTCGATTGAAGGACAGTATCTCGGTCCGACACCGTCGATGCGTCCGCCGTACATGGCTGATAGACCCAAGTTATCGCGGATAGCCTTGTGTGTACGCTCATTAGTATATGTGATCGCGCAGCTGACCTGCCTCGCGGTGGGCCGCTCGCTCAAATACGAGAACATTACGGGGCAGTCGTCACCCGGCTGCTGTTCAAGCGAATCCCAGTCGATACTTGATCTCAGAATCCTCGGAGGTGTCCCGGTTTTCAGTCTACCGAGGGGCAGGCCCAAGGGGCGAAGAGAAGCGGCAAGTGAAACTGACGCATCAGAACCCCAACGCCCTGCAGTCCGCGTCTCCTCACCGATATGAATCAATCCGTTGAGAAATGTTCCCGTCGTGAGAATGACTTGGGAACATGCCAGTTCACGGCCGTCCGCCAGCCTAATCCCCTCAACACGATCCATCGCATGTACGATTTGGGATACCTCTCCCAAGACAATCTCGAGATTCGGTTCCAGTAGCGCCAACTGTCTTGCAGTGCGCCGATATATGTTTCGATCCGCTTGGGCCCTGGGCCCTTGAACTGCCGGACCCTTCCGTCGGTTCAGCAACCGAAACTGAATCCCTGCCTTGTCGGCGATTCGACCCATCACGCCATCCAGTGCGTCCACTTCACGCACCAGATGCCCCTTCCCCAACCCTCCGATGGCAGGGTTGCAAGACATTGTGCCTAGATCGTCCTCGCGCAATGTCACTAGCGCCGTCGCGACACCCATACGCGCAGCCGCCATTGCGGCCTCAAGACCAGCATGTCCGCCGCCAACAACAATCACATCGAACTGTTTCACGTGAAACACCCTATTTTCCGATACAGAACGAGGAAAAGATCTCATCCAGATAATCCTCCGCCCCGACTCGTCCAACCATTGAAGCCAGCCCGAGAACTGCGGATCTCAGCGCTTCGGCCAAGAATTCCGGCTCAGTTCCAGCGCTGATGTCGAGTGCGTCGCGCGCGCGCTCCAGTGCTTCCGCTTGGCGCCGATGACCTACCAGACCGGAATCGGCTGCTTTAACTCTTAGGCTATCGTAAACCATATCCAGAAGCTCTGCGACTCCTTCCCCTGTCTTGGAGGAAATTGAAATGCCGTTGCCAAAGCCCAGGTCTGCCTTGGACCTGACAACAAAATCTCCATCCACACGCAGGGTCGACACATCGGGACTTTCGGATAGGTGTATCCTAAGATCCGCTTGCTCCGCGCGCTCCGTCGCACGCTTGACACCCATCGCTTCTACCGGATCCGCGCTCTCCCGCAATCCAGCCGTATCCAGAAACGTCACTGGCAGGCCCCGCAGGTCCGTACGCAGTTCAAGAATGTCACGCGTCGTACCGGCAATATCCGACACAAGTGCGAACTCTCGTTGAGCTATCCGATTGAGAAGGCTGGATTTCCCGGCATTTGGTGGGCCGATTATCGCTACTTCATATCCTTGCCGAAGACGCTCGGTGGCTGGGTAGGCCTTTAACATCATCGAGATATCATGGCGCACAGAATCGATAAGCGAATAGACCTCGGCCGGGACCTCTTCGGGTACCTCTTCGTCCGCGAAATCAATACTTGCCTCAACCAGCGCCCCTGCACGGATCAGCTTTGAGCGGAGTTCGTCCGCCTTTTGCCCGAGTTCGCCATCTGCGGTACGCATTGCCAATTTTCTTTGGGCTTCCGTCTCGGCAGACAAAAGGTCGGACAAGCCTTCTGCTTCTGCCAAGTCCATACGCCCGTTCAGAAAGGCGCGCTTGCTGAACTCACCGGCATCAGCACGACGCAAACCGCGTGCCAATAAAGCTTCAGCCAAGCGGGTTGAAATGACCGGGGCACCGTGAAGGTGGAATTCCGCGACTTCTTCACCGGTAAAACTGTGCCCCTCTGGGAACCACAGCACCAGCGCACGATCTATAAGATCATCCCCATCGCGGACGGCGCGCAAATAGGCGCGCCGTGCTTCTGGAACGGCCCCGACCAAGGTTTGCAGGACAGCATGCGAATCCGGGCCGCTCAAACGAACGACCGAAACGCCTCCTCGACCGGGCGGTGTGGCCTCGGCAAAGATCGTGTCCAAAACATCCTCCGGCCGGTCAGGCGTTCATCGATTCGAAGAATTCGCTGTTGCTTTTGGTCTGCTTCAGTTTCGAAAGCAGGAACTCGATGGCGTCGGTGGTGCCCATGGGGTTCAGGATCCGGCGCAGAAGATAGGTTTTCTGCAGATCGCGCGCTTCGACGAGCAGTTCCTCTTTCCGCGTCCCGGATTTCAGGATGTCCATGGCCGGGAAGACGCGCTTGTCCGCAACCTTGCGATCCAGGACGATCTCGCTGTTACCGGTCCCTTTGAATTCTTCAAAGATGACTTCGTCCATGCGCGAGCCGGTGTCGATCAGCGCGGTCGCGATGATGGTCAGCGAACCACCGTCCTCTATGTTCCGTGCCGCACCGAAGAAGCGCTTCGGCCGCTGCAATGCGTTCGCATCGACACCACCCGTCAGGACTTTGCCCGAGCTAGGGACCACGGTGTTAAACGCCCTACCAAGTCTTGTGATCGAATCGAGAAGAATCACAACATCTCGCTTATGCTCGACCAGCCGCTTGGCTTTTTCGATGACCATTTCCGAAACTGCAACGTGCCGGCTCGCGGGTTCGTCGAAAGTCGAGGAGATCACCTCGCCCTTCACCGAGCGCTGCATGTCCGTGACCTCTTCGGGGCGTTCGTCGATCAGCAGGACGATCAGATAGCACTCGGGATGATTCTTCTCGATCGAATGCGCGATGTTCTGCAAAAGCACGGTCTTGCCGGTCCGCGGCGGCGCAACGATCAGCGAACGCTGGCCCTTGCCGATCGGGGCGACCAGGTCGATGATGCGGGCCGAACGATCCT
Organism: Paracoccus broussonetiae; assembly: GCF_031854425.1. NCBI lineage: Bacteria > Pseudomonadati > Pseudomonadota > Alphaproteobacteria > Rhodobacterales > Paracoccaceae > Paracoccus > Paracoccus broussonetiae. Next base: position 68,567 of record NZ_JAVRQI010000009.1, read on the forward strand.
TGATCGTCGGATCCTCGATTTCCATCTTGAGCCGCTCATTCGGGTAAAGCGGGGTCAGGTTGTCAAAGGCGACCTTGTGGCGCGCCTTCTCGGGATCTTCAAAGTTGATTCGCTCGACTCGGGTCAGCGCGAAATACCGCTCATTTTCTCCCGGTGCGCGGATGACGCCTTCGACAGTGTCGCCAGTGCGCAGTGAATGCTGGCGGATCATTTCCGGGCTGACGTAGATGTCGTCCGGACCCGGCAAATAGTTCGCTTCGGTCGAACGAAGGAAGCCGAATCCATCTTGGACGACTTCAAGAACACCGTCGCCACCGATATCCCATCCCTCTTCGGCATGTTCCTTCAGGATCGAGAACATCATCTCGCCCTTGCGCATGGTCGAGGCGTTCTCAATCTCCCACTCTTCGGCCATGGCCAGAAGGTCGGCAGGGGTTTTCGCCTTGAGATCGGCCAGGTTCAGACGTTCTTCGCTCATATCATGTCCATGGACGCGGCGGATCAGCGGATCGCGGCACGATGGTAATTGTGAATGGAAAGCGGCCGCCGGACGACGGTTGAACGCTCAGATAGGGAGAATCCTCCCTTGAGTCAATTCTCAGAACTTCAGAATGACCGACAGAACGATCACGACCATCAAGATCGTCGGCAATTCGTTCATCATCCGATAGCGCCTGCCGGTCAGTCCCTGCCCCGCCTGAAGCAGCCGACGCTGGCCTGCAAGCCACATGTGAAACCAGGTCATTGCGATCACACCGACGGCCTTGGTCCAGGGCCAGGCCATTGACCAGTCGACGATTCCCGGGGTTGCGACCAGAAGCAGCCCGGCAATCCAGGTCAGGATCATGGCAGGCCGCATGATCAGGCGCAGAAGCTTGTCTTCCATGATCGCGAGAGACGCTGCCGGCTCTGCCTCGCCGTTGCGGCCCCGCTCGGCGTGATAGACGAACAGCCTTGGAAGATAGAACAGGCCCGCCATCCACGACAGCACTGCCATGATGTGAAGGGACTTCACCCATGGGTAGGACAGGGCAAGCAGATCGGTCATGGGATCACCTCCGGACGAATGCTCCTCTCTCTTAAATAGTCGTAAAGATAAAGAAGGATGATGTAGTTATTGGGCCTGTGGATGACTGGAAATCAGTGTTTCACGCCCGAAATCCCCAAAATTTATGATTGGGGAAAACTGAAACGTAAACGTTTGATTAACAATTTTATCATTCAAAGACAGATAGTTAGAGAAAGACAGTCTGTGGATAAATTTGTGAAAAGTTGATTCACTCACAGGCTGTGGAGAAGGTGCGGGAAGTTCTCGACATGTGGAGAACCTGGCCTGGTTCCCGATGCGTTCCGGGCTGGCATCCACAGGCTCTATTTGTCCGAATTGATTCCCACAGATTCGCCCATCTGAGTCGCACCCGATTCCTCCACAGGGTTATTCCCACTGGTCTCAGGCCGTCTGACGGCAAGTGGCGGTCACGTGTCACGCAACGTCAGAATTCGTCGTCGGGATGTCGCATTTGGTGGATTGCGGCGACGTGATCCGGTGCAAATCTCGCGTGAAGGACGCCCTCTCCAGCCACCGGAAACCCAGCCATGCTGAACAATGCCGAAATTCTGTCCCAGCTTGCCAGCCGTCCGGGAAATTACTCCCTGACCCGCGACCTTTACTGCGATCAGGGGGCCTTCCAGGCGGACCTTGAGCAGATCTGGTACAAGGAATGGCTTTTCGCCATTCCGTCCTGCGAAATCCCTAAGACCGGCAACTACGCGACGCTTCAGGTCGGCGCCTATCCGGTCCTGATCGTGCGAGGCGGCGACGGCAAGATCCGCGCCTTCCACAATGTCTGCCGTCATCGTGGACAGCGGCTGTGCTCTAAAGCCACGGGCTCGACCGCGAAACTTGTCTGCCCCTATCACCAGTGGACCTACGAACTGGACGGCAAGCTGCTTTACGCCCGCGACATGGGCGATGACTTCGATGCCTCGAAATTCGGATTGAAGACCGTGCATTGCGTCGATCTGAACGGCATGGTCTTCGTCTGCCTTGCACAGGTGCCCCCGGCGATCGGCGAGCTTGCGAAAAGCTTGATTCCCTATCTTGCGCCGTCAGGCCTGCTGGCCGATGCCAAGGTCGCCCATTCCTCGACCATCGTGGAAAAGGGCAACTGGAAGCTGGTGATCGAGAACAACCGCGAATGCTATCACTGCAGCGGCTCTCACCCGTCTCTGTGCCGGACCTATTCCGACAACCCGCTGATGACGGTGATGGAAGGGCCGAATGCCGCCTCGCCGGAAATTCTCGCCCATTGGGACCGCTGCGACAAGGCGGGGATGCCCGCGCGCTTTGTCAGCCAGGCGGACATGCAATGGCGGCTGGCACGGGTGCCGCTGCTTGACCACGCGGAAAGCTTTACCATGTCGACGAAATCGGCGGTGACGCGACTGATGGGTGGCATGCCCTGGGCCGACGCGGGCAGCCTGATGTTCTATCATTTCCCGTCCAGCTGGAACCACTTCCTGGCGGACCATGCGATCGTCTTCCGCCTGCTGCCGATCAGCCCCACTGAAACAGAGGTTACGACAAAGTGGCTGGTTCACAAGGACGCGGTCGAGGGCAAGGACTATGATCTTGAAAAGCTGACCGAGGTCTGGCTTTCCACCAATGATGAAGATCGCCGCGTGGTCGAAGAAAACCAGAACGGCATCCGGTCCCCCGCATATGAACCCGGGCCCTATTCCAAGACGCAGGAAGAAGGGGTGATCCACTTCGTCGATTGGTATGTCTCGTTGATGAAGAACCGCTTGAACCCGGCCCCGGCGATGGCGGCGGAATAATGGCGGTTCTGGTCAAGGCCTTCGGCGACCGCCCGTGGAAGGACGACGAGCCGCTGGAATGCGCAATGGTGGTGCCCGAGACGCAGGACACCGCCACCTTCACCTTCCGCGCACCGTCGGGGTCCTATTTCGACTATCAGCCGGGACAGTTCGTCACGTTGGACCTGCCGGTTCCCGGCGGGAACGTCCAGCGCACCTATACGATCAGTTCCAGCCCGTCGCGGCCCTTGTCGATCTCGATCACGGTCAAGGCCCAGCCGGGCAGCCAGGGTGGGCGCTGGATGCTGGACCACCTGCGGCCGGGGATGAAGCTGAAAGCCTTCGGCCCGGCCGGGATTTTCAGCTTTATCCGGCACGAGGCCCCGAAATACCTGTTCATCTCGGCCGGATCGGGCGTCACGCCGCTGATGTCGATGACAACATGGGCCTGGGACTCAGGCGAGATGCCGGACATCGTCTTTGTCCACGCGGCCCGCAGCCCCAGCGAGATCATCTTTCGCCAGCGGCTTGAGCAGATGGCGGACCGGGTGCCCGGTCTGCAACTGCGCTTCACCATCGAGGATGCGGATCCTTTCCGCACCTGGCACGGCTATCGGGGTCGTCTCAATCAGATCATGTTGGGCCTGATGGCCCCCGATTACCTTGAACGCGAGGTCTTCTGCTGCGGGCCCGAGCCCTTCATGCAGGCGGTGCGCGACATGCTGGTCGCGCTTGGCTATGACATGGAGCATTATCATCAGGAAAGCTTTGGTGCTCCCGTCAGGAACGAGGCCGAGGCACCGGTTCTGGACGACGTCATCCCGGACGAGACGAACCAGGCGCAGATCACCTTTGCCAGTTCGGGAATCATCGCGAAATGCGCCGAAACCGACACTGTCCTCGGTGTCGCCAAGTCGCAGGGTCTGAACATTCCGTCGGGCTGCACCTTCGGTCTTTGTGGTACCTGCAAGATCCGCAAGATCTCGGGCGACGTGCACATGGTCCATAACGGAGGCATCACGGACGAAGATATCGAGCAAGGCTATATCCTGGCCTGTTGCTCTCATCCCATCGGGGCCGTGGCAGTCGAAGTCTGATCTCGCTCTTCTCTATTATTTTCATCTGGTTAGTGTGAAAGCCCCCGGTTTTGCCGGGGGTTTTTGCTTTGCTTGACAACTCGCTTCTCCAAGAGTCATGCTGATCCTACCTATCCATTTGACAGGCAAAATAGGAGGCACGATGAACATCGACCTCTCACGCCGTGGCTTTCTGAAGCTGGCGGGTGCGGGTGTCGCGGCAACCTCACTCGGGGCAATGGGATTTGGGGACGCGGAAGCTGCCGAACAGGCGCACGTACGCGCATTCAAGCTGGCCTCGACCACGGAAACCCGGAACACCTGCACTTATTGCTCGGTCGCCTGCGGCATCCTGATCTATTCCAAGGGCGACGTAGCGGCGGGTGAAACCGCCCAGGTCGTCCATATAGAGGGCGACGCGGATCACCCGACCAATCGCGGAACGCTTTGCCCCAAGGGCGCGGCGCTGAAGGATACGGTCCTGTCGGCAACCCGGCTGACCGTTCCCCGCATCCGCCGCCCCGGCAGCGACCGGTTCGAGGAAATTGCCTGGGAAGAGGCGCTGGACAAGATCGCCCGCGCGCTTAAGGACGACCGCGAGGCGAATTTCGTCCAGAACAACGATGCCGGCGTGCCGGTCAATCGCTGGGTTTCGACCGGCTTCCTGGCCGCCTCGGCCACCACGAATGAAACGGCCTGGCTGACCTACAAAGTGGTCCGGTCGCTGGGAATTGTCGGTTTCGATAACCAGGCGCGCGTTTGACACGGCCCCACGGTGTCCAGTTTGGGCCCGACCTTTGGCCGCGGAGCGATGACCAATCCATGGACCGACATCAAGAACACTGACCTCGTGATCGTCATGGGCGGCAATGCCGCCGAAGCCCATCCCTGCGGCTTCAAATGGGTGACAGAGGCCAAGGCCCATCGCGGCGCAAAGCTGATCGTCGTTGACCCTCGGTTCACGCGCACGGCCTCGGTCGCGGATTACTATGCCCCGATCCGGCCGGGATCGGACATCGCCTTCCTGATGGGCATGATCAACTGGATGATCCAGAACGACAAGGTCCAGTGGGAATACGTCAAGAACTTCACCAACGCGGCCTTCATCGTGAAGGACGAGTTCGGGTGGAGTGACGGGCTTTTCACGGGCTATGATCCCGAGAAGCGCGATTATGACAAGTCGAGCTGGGATTACGTCATCGGCGATGACGGCTTCGCGCAGGTCGACATGACCCTGCAGAACCCGCGCTGCGTCTGGAACCTGCTGAAAGAGCATGTCTCACGCTATACGCCGGAACTGGTCGAACAGGTCTGTGGCACGCCCAAGGACCGCTTCCTGAAGATCGCCGAGATGATCGGGGAATGTTCGGCCCCCGACAAGGCCATGACTTCGATGTATGCGCTTGGCTGGACACAGCACTCCAAGGGGTCGCAGAACATTCGTGGCATGGCGATGCTGCAGCTGATCCTGGGCAATATCGGCGTCCGAGGCGGCGGGATGAACGCCTTGCGCGGGCATTCCAACATCCAGGGTCTGACCGATATCGGCCTGATGTCGAACCTGATCCCCGGCTACCTGAACATCCCGACCGAGAAGGAAGCCGACTGGACGACCTACATGTCCAGCCGCGCCTTCAAGCCGCTACGACCGGGCCAAACCAGTTACTGGCAGAACTATCCCAAGTTCATGGTCAGCTTCATGAAATCCATGTGGGGCGACGCGGCGACGGTCCAGAACGACTGGGCTTATCACTACCTGCCCAAGCTGGATGTCCCGACCTATGACATCCTGCGCATGTTCGAGCTGATGGACGAAGGAAAGATCACCAACTATTTCTGCCAGGGCTTCAACCCGCTGCTGTCCTTCCCCAACCGGGCGAAATTGACCTCGGCGCTGGCCAAGCTGAAGCTTCTGGTGGTCATGGATCCGCTGGAGACCGAGACCGCCCATTTCTGGGAGAACCACGGCGAATACAACGACGTGGACCCGGCCTCGATCCAGACCGAGGTGATCGAGCTTCCAACCACCAGTTTTGCCGAGGACGATGGTTCGCTGGTGAATTCGGGCCGGTGGCTGCAATGGCACTGGGCGGCATCGACCCCTCCGGGCCAGGCCAAGCGCGACACGTGGATCATGTCCCAGCTGTTCCTGCGGCTGAAGAAACTCTACCAGGAAGAAGGCGGAACCTTCCCCGACCCGATCCTGAACCTGACCTGGGACTATGCCGATGAGAACGAGCCCACGGCCGAGGAGCTGGCGAAGGAGCTGAACGGCAGGGCGCTGGGGGATGTCCATGATCTGGTGGACACCGGCAAGCTGTTGACCGCGAAGGGCAAACAACTGCTGAACTTCAGCCAGTTGCGCGACGACGGCTCGACCATGTCTGCCTGCTGGATCTATGCCGGCTGCTGGACCGAGGACGGGAACAACATGGCCCGCCGGGACAATACCGATCCCGACGATACCGGCCTGTTCCTGAACTGGAGCTTCTCGTGGCCGCTGAACCGCCGGATCCTTTACAACCGGGCTTCGGCGGACATGCAGGGCAAGCCTTGGGATCCCACGCGCAAGCTGATGGAATGGAATGGCGAGAAGTGGGTGGGCTACGACATCCCCGACATCTCGCCCACCGCCAAGCCGGATGCGGTCGGTCCCTTCATCATGAACCCCGAAGGGGCATCGCGGCTGTTTACCCGCGGCCTGATGCGCGACGGGCCCTTCCCGACGCATATGGAACCCTTCGAGTCGCCCATTGCGAACGTCTTCAATCCAGAAATGCGCGGCAACCCGGTGGCGCGGGTCTTCGTCAAGGACGCAGAGCAATTCGCCACCAGTGACGAGTTTCCCTTCGTGGCGACCTCTTATCGCCTGACCGAGCATTTCCACTATTGGACCAAGCACAACCGCATCAACGCGGCCCTGCAGCCCGAATTTTTCGTCGAGATCAGCGAGGAGTTGGCCGCCGAAAAGGGCATCACCAAGGGCGGCACCGTTCGGGTGTGGTCGAAGCGCGGCGAAATCACCGCCAAGGCGGTGGTGACCAAGCGCATCCGGCCGCTGCAATGCGGTGACAAGCTGGTCCATGTGGTCGGCATCCCGCTGCACTGGGGCTTCATTGGCGCCGCGCGCAAGGGGTTCGGGCCAAACAGCCTGACCCCGTTCGTGGGTGATGCGAACGTGGAAACGCCTGAATTCAAGGCGTTTCTGTGCAATATCGAACCGGCGAAGGGCGAGGTGGTGTCATGACCATGGATCCGAACCTCGACAGTCCGCGGACGGCGGTCTCGAACCCGCCGATCCAGCCGATGACCGCGAACCTGGGCGTGGGCGATGTCGTCCGCGCCTCGGCCATGCCCGACCTGCCCAAGCCCGAGCGAGAGCTGACGCCGGTGGCAAAGCTGATCGACGTATCGAAATGCATCGGCTGCAAGGCCTGCCAGTCGGCTTGCGCCGAATGGAACGACACCTCGCCCGAGATCGGCCACAATGTCGGGGTCTATGACAATCCGCATGACCTGACGCCGGACATGTTCACGCTGATGCGTTTCAGCGAGTTCGACAATCCCGAAACCGGCAATCTGGAATGGCTGATCCGCAAGGATGGCTGCATGCATTGCAGCGATCCCGGCTGCCTGAAGGCCTGCCCGGCACCGGGCGCCATCGTGCAATATTCGAACGGCATCGTGGATTTCATCCACGAGAACTGTATCGGCTGCGGCTATTGCATCACCGGTTGTCCCTTCAACATCCCGCGTGTCAGCAAGGTCGACCACAAAAGCTACAAGTGCACCCTGTGTTCCGATCGCGTGGCCGTGGGACAGGGGCCAGCCTGTGCCAAGGCCTGCCCGACCCAGGCCATCGTCTTCGGCACCAAGGAGGACATGATCGAGCATGCGAACACGCGCGTTGCCGATCTGAAATCGCGCGGCTTCGAGAATGCGGGGATCTATGATCCGGAAGGCGTCGGCGGCACCCATGTCTTCTATGTCCTGCACCACGCGGACCAGCCTTCGCTTTACGCGAACCTGCCCGAAGATCCCCGGATCTCGCCTGTGGTGCGCGGTTGGAAGGGTGTGACCAAGACCGTCGGGCTTGCCGTGATCGGCGCGGCGGCGGTCGGCTCGATCCTGCATGGCCTGTTCGCGCGTGCGAACAGCGTCTCGCAGCAGGAAGAGCAGGAGGCCGAGCACCTTGTCGAAAGCAGCCTGCCCCCCGGAAAGGAGAGTCTCTGATGGAGAAGCGGCTCTACTCCCAAAGCGGTGACCATATCGAAACCGTCGCGCCGGTTACGGTCAGCCGCTATCGCGGCTTCACCCGCGCCAATCACTGGGTGACCGCGATTTCCCTGATCGTGCTTCTGCTGTCGGGTCTCTCCCTGTTCCACCCCGCGCTTTACTTCCTGACCGGGCTGTTCGGGGGCGGCCAGGCCACGCGCTGGCTGCATCCTTTCGTGGGGATCCTGCTGTTCTTCAGCTTCTTCGTGCTGTTCGCCCAGCTTTGGAAACTGAACCTGCCCCGCCCCGAGGATCGCACCTGGGTGGCGAATATCGGCGAAGTGGTGAAAGGGCACGAGGAACGGCTGCCCGAACTCGGCAAGTACAATGCCGGGCAAAAGGGCGTCTTCTGGGCGATGTCGGGTCTGATCATCGTGCTGATCGTTTCCGGCGTGATGATCTGGGAGGAGTACTTTCCCGACCTTGTCTCGCTGCCCGTTCGACGCTGGGCGATGCTGGTTCATTCTCTGGCGGCGGTACTGATCATCCTGACCTTCATTGTCCATGTCTATGCCGCCTTCTGGACGCGGGGCACGCTGCGGGCGATGACGCGGGGCACCGTGACCGGCGGGTGGGCCTGGCGGCACCATCGCAAATGGTTGCGGGAACTGGCTGGACGTGAAGGTCGCGGTCCGGCAGAGTGACCCGGACGCAGGCCCAGTCAGGACACCATGACTTCAAGCTTGAAACCCGATCCTTCCATGATCGGCGGCGTCGCCAAGGTTCCCCTGGCGCGCCTTCCTGATCCGGAAACCCTGTTCGCAACCAGGGCGGGGCGTTTCGATTTCCTTGCCCAGCACAGTCCGAACCTCGCGCCTTACCTGAGATTCCTGGGCGACGTTTCGCGTGCGCAGGCGGCGCTGGCCCAAGAACTGCCGCGTCCCGATCCGCTGCCTCCGGCGAGGATCGAACTTGCGCGATCAAGCCGGATGCCGCCGCTGGATCGGCAGGGGATGCGTGCCGAGCTTGCCCCCGTGCTGACCGCGCTTTGCCGGAAACTGGCCGACAGTCCGATGCCCGAACCAGCGCGATTGGCCCTGCAGGCACTTCAGGATGCGCCGCCTGCGGATCTGGATTGGGTCATGGGCAATGTCCTGGCCGATGACATTCCTCCGGACGCGATCGCACCCCATATTTTCGCCGCCGCGGCCCTGCAGGTCCATGCCGCGATGCTGGCCTCGACGCTTCACGTGGAACAACTGGTAGCGATCCGAACCGGCACATGCCCTGCATGTGGCGGTCGACCGGTGGTCAGCATGGTAACGGAAAATATCGGGGCTGAAGGCGCGCGATACTGTTCCTGTGCAACCTGCCAGACCCTGTGGAACGAGGTTCGGGTGAAATGCACCTGCTGCGGTTCAACCAAGGGGATTACCTATCGCTCGGTCGAGACCGAGGAAGCGACCGTCAAGGCCGAGATCTGCCGCGAATGTTCGCATTGGGTGAAGATCCTTTACCAAAACAAGAACCCCACCCTAGAACCGGTCGCGGATGACGTCGCAAGTCTTGGGCTGGACCTGATGATGCGAGAGACGGAATGGACGCGCGGGGGCTTCAATCCGTTCATGATGGGATATTGATGTCGGATCTGCGTGCGCTGCCTTCCGTGGATCGCCTGCTTGCCGATTGCGATGCGCTGATCAGAGCCCATGGCCGGTCCGTCGTGACAGAAGCGATCCGTGCCGAGCTTGCGACGATCAGGACATCGCGGCCCGATCCCCTGCCTGACAGCCAGCGGATCCTTGGGACGGTTACGGCCAGTTTGCAGGATGCGGCGCTGTCGCGCCTGCGGCCGGTCTTGAATCTGACCGGGACCGTCCTGCACACCAATCTTGGCCGCGCCATTCTGGCCGATACCGCGGTCGAGGCCGCGACGGCCGCCATGCGCGCGCCTGCCGCGCTGGAGTTCGAACTTGACAGCGGGGGCCGAGGTGAACGCGACAGCCACCTGCGCGGACTTCTGTGCGAACTGACCGGGGCCGAGGATGCGACGGTCGTCAACAACAACGCCGCTGCCGTCCTGATCGCGCTGAACACGCTGGCCCGTGGGCGCGAGGCCATCGTCTCGCGTGGCGAGTTGATCGAGATCGGGGGCGCCTTCCGCATGCCTGCGATCATGGAACAGGCGGGCTGCCGCTTGCGCGAGGTCGGGACCACCAACCGGACCCACGCCCGTGATTACCGCGAAGCGATCGGTCCGGATACCGGGCTGCTGATGAAGGTCCACACCTCGAATTACCGGATCGAGGGGTTCACCAGCCAGGTTCCTGCCCCCGAACTGGCCGGAATCGCCCGGCAGGCCGCGCTGCCGATGCTGAACGACCTTGGCTCGGGCACGCTGGTCGATCTGTCCCGCTGGGGGATCTCGCCCGAGCCGACGGTGGCGGCCGCGATTGCCGAGGGTGCGGATGTCGTCACATTTTCGGGCGACAAGCTTTTGGGCGGTCCTCAGGCGGGGTTCATCCTGGGCAGGCGAGAGATCATTGCCGCGATCAACAGGAACCCGCTGAAGCGCGCCCTGCGCATGGACAAGATCCGCATCGCCGCGACCGAGGCGACACTGCGCCTTTACCGCGATCCCGACCGCCTGGCCGAGCGCTTGCCAACCTTGCGTCTTTTGTCCCGGTCGGAAGCCGAGATCCGGGCACAGGCGGAACGGCTGGCCCCGCTGGTTGCGGCCCGGCTTGGTTGTCGCGTGCAGGTGATCGCTTGCGCCAGCCAGATTGGCTCTGGCGCGCTGCCCACCGAGACGCTTGCCAGCGCGGGCCTGGCGCTGACGCCCTCGCCCGATGGCCTGGCCGAGCGGCTGCGCCGCCTTGCGGTTCCGATCATCGGTCGCATCCATGATGGTGCGCTGATCCTGGACCTGCGCTGCCTGCCCGAGGACAAGGCACTGCTTGACGCGCTGCCTGTATGATCGTCGGAACCGCCGGTCATATCGACCATGGCAAGACCGCGCTGGTCCGCGCGCTGACGGGTGTAGACGCCGACCGGCTGGCCGAGGAAAAGGCACGGGGGATCACCATCGACCTTGGCTTTGCCTATGCCGACCTGGGCGCGGGGACCGTCACCGGCTTTGTCGACGTTCCGGGGCATGAGAAATTCGTCCACACCATGCTGGCCGGGGCTGGCGGGATCGATCTGGCGCTGCTGGTCGTGGCGGCTGATGACGGCATCATGCCCCAGACCAGGGAGCATCTGGCAATCCTGGATCTGCTGGGCATCCGCCGCGGCGTCGTCGCGTTGACGAAATCTGATCTGACAGATGCGGCGCGGATCCAGATGCTTGCCTTGGAGATCGATGCGCTGCTGACGCCGACCGGGCTGGCGGGGGCCCCGATCATCCCCGTGTCGTCCATGTCGGGGGCGGGAATCGACGCATTGCGGCAGCGCTTGGCCGAGGCCGAGACTGCGACCACCGCCCGCGCCACCGATGCCCGATTTCGGCTGTCAATCGACCGCAGCTTCACCCTGGCGGGCGCAGGAACAGTGGTCACGGGAACCGTGCTTTCCGGTCAGGTCAGCGTCGGGGACCAGATCACCATCAGCCCCCTGGGTCTTGCCGCGCGCGTTCGGGGCATCCACGCGCAGAACCGCAAGGCAGGGCAGGGACTTGCCGGGCAGCGCTGCGCGCTTAACCTTGCGGGCGACGGGGTCGCGCGCGACGCAATCTCGCGCGGGGATGTGGCGCTTGATCCCACACTTCACGCGCCGACCGACCGGATCGACGTCCTGATGCGGGCCCTGCCGTCCGAGCCGAAGCCGTTGACGACATGGTTCCCTGCCCGGCTGCATGTTGGCTCGGCCGATCTTGGCGCCCGCATCGTGCCCCTTTCCGAAGACCTGATGCCGGGTGCCGAAGGGTTGGCGCAGATCGTGCTGGACCGGCCTTTGGCCGCGACCGTGGGCGACCGCTTCATCCTGCGCGACGTTTCGGCGCGCCGGACCATCGGCGGCGGGCAGATCGTGGATCTTCGCGCACCCGCCCGTCGCCGGGCCCGTCCCGAGCGGCTTGCCGTCCTGCATGCCATGGCCCTTCCCGACGCTGCGGCTGCGCTGGCTGCACTGGGGCAGATTGGGCTTGTCGATATCCAGAGCTTCGCGCGGGACCGTGCCCTGTCGGCAGAGGAGGTCCAGACGGCGCTTTCGACGTCGGGCCTTCAGGTGATCGCCGGGACGATACAGGCGCTGGCCCCGGAACGCCTTGGCGCCTTGCGCGCGCAGGCGCAAAAGGTCCTGGCCGATTTCCACAATGACAATGCCGACCTGCAGGGATTGGGTCGCGAAAGGCTGCGTCTTGTGTTGGAGCCGCGCCTGCCGAAGGCGGATTTCGCGGCCTTTCTGCGGGCCGAGGCCGAGGCGGGCCGGATCGCCCTTGATGGCGCCTTCCTGCGCCTGCCGGGCCACCTGCCCCGGCTTTCACCGCAGGACGAAGCCATCCTTGACACGATCCTGCCACGCCTTGAGGGGGCCGAGCGTTTCCGTCCGCCGCGTGTCCGCGACTTCGCCAGCGAGCTTGACCAGGATGAGGCAGAGCTGCGCCGCCTTCTGCGCATGGCCGCGCGTCAGGGCCGGGTCGACCAGATCGCTCATGACCATTTCTTTGCCCGCGCAACCACGGTCGAGATGGTGGGGATCATCCGTGACATCGCCAAATCCAGCGATGACGGCTGGTTCACTGCGCCCACCTTTCGCGATCAGGTGCAAAACGGGCGCAAAGTGGCGATCCAGATCCTCGACTTCTTCGACAGGCTCGGCCTAACCTTGCGGCGGGGCGATTTGCGGCGCATCAATCCGCACCGGATCGACCTGTTCACGCCGGACAGGTCGGACGGATGAGCCATTTGGAAGAGAATCGTCCCCGGTGGGGCGGCCGGACTTCAAATCCGGTTGGGGCAGCGAGCCTGTCCCGGGTGGGTTCGACTCCCATTCTCTTCCGCCAATTCTGACGAAAGGCATTCGATGCAACGTGTGACGCTTGGCACCAGCGAGGTTACGGTCAGTGCCGTGTCGCTGGGGACCATGACCTTTGGCAACCAGACCGGCATGGCCGACGCCCATGGACAGATGGACATGGCGGTCGGAGCCGGGATCACTTTCCTTGATACCGCCGAGATGTATCCTGTAAATCCAGTCCTGCGTGAAACCGTGGGCCGGACCGAGGAGTTCATCGGGGCCTGGCTGGCCGAACGCGGCGGGCGCGACAAGGTCGAGATCGCGACCAAGGTGGCCGGTCCCAGCGACAAGGTGCGCCACGACGGCTATGACGGGCGCATCATCCACCAGACCATCGATGCCTCGCTGAAGCGGCTGCACACCGATTACATCGACCTGTACCAGCTGCATTGGCCGGTCCGGGGCAGCTATGCCTTCCGCCAGAACTGGCACTATGACCCGCGCAAGCAGGACCGCCAGAAGACGCTGGACCATATGGCCGACGTGCTGGAGGCGCTGGCCGACGCAGTGAAGGCGGGCAAGGTCCGCGCCTTTGGCCTGTCGAACGAATCCGCCTGGGGCACCACGCGCTGGATCGACACCGCATCCCGCGTCGGCGGACCGCGTGTCGCGGCGATCCAGAACGAATACTCGCTGATGTGCCGCCTTTACGACACCGACATGGCCGAGGTGGCGGTGAACGAAAGTGTCACGCTGCTGGCCTATTCGCCGCTGGCCGCCGGTCTTCTGACCGGCAAGTATCGCGAAGGGGACGAACCGGATGGCAGCCGCGCCTTTGTCGACAAGGCGCATGGCGGGACCGGCGATCTGGGCGGGCGCAGGACGCGGCGGGCGGTCGAGATCGTCGGCGCCTATCACGCCTTGGCCCGCGAACTGGGGCTGGACCCGATCCACATGGCGATCGCCTTTACCCGGCAGCGGCCCTTCGCCTGCATCCCGATCATCGGGGCGACCAGCCGGGCCCAGCTTGATCATCTGCTGAAGGGGATCGATCTGGTTCTGACGGATGAGGCCTTGAAGCGCATCGACCGTCTGCATCACGAGAATCCGATGCCCTACTGAAGCGGACGCCACGGAACCGTTGGCAGCGCCGGGCGGCTTGTGCAACCTGCCGCCCGATGCTGACCACCGAGGAGACGTCATGCTGCCCCCCATTCTTGCCGGCCTTCGGATCCCGGTCGTGGCCTCGCCGATGTTCATCGTGTCAGGGCCGGAACTGGTCATTGCGCAATGCAAGGCCGGGATCGTCGGCAGCTTTCCGGCGCTGAACGCCCGCGAGAAAGATGGCGACCCGATCCTTCTTGACGCCTGGCTGACCCGCATCAGCGAAGAACTGGATCGCCATAACCAGGCCAATCCAGATCATCCCGCCGCGCCCTTTGCCGTGAACCAGATCGTTCACCGCAGCAATGCGCGGCTCGAGCGGGACATCGAAATCTGTCATCGCCACCGGGTGCCGATCTGGATTACCAGCCTTGGCGCCCGGCCCGAGGTGAACGCCGCCGCCCATGATTGCGGCGGTATCGCGCTTCACGACGTCATCACCAACACCTTTGCCCGCAAGGCCATCGACAAGGGCGCCGACGGGCTGATCGCGGTCGCCGCGGGCGCGGGCGGCCATGCCGGCCAGCAATCGCCCTTTGCCCTGATCCAGGAAATCCGCGCCTGGTTCGACGGGCCACTGCTGCTTTCCGGGTCGATCGCGACCGGACGCGCGGTCCTTGCGGCGCAAGTCATGGGCGCGGATCTGGCCTATATCGGCAGCCCCTTCATCGCCACGGCCGAGGCGAATGCACAGCCCGACTACAAGCGGATGATCGTGGAAAGCGGGGCCGAGGACATCGTGAACTCCAGCCTGTTCACGGGCGTCCACGGCAACTATCTGGCCCCGTCGATCCGCAATGCCGGGCTTGACCCGGAAGCACTGGACACGGCCGATGTCACGACCATGGACTTTGGGGGCGCGGCCAAGGCCAAGGCCTGGAGCCAGATCTGGGGGTCGGGCCAGGGGATCGGGGCAATCCGCACGGTAGAACCCGCGGCCATGCTGATCGATACCCTCGCCCGGGATTATGCCGAGGCGAAGCGCGCGGTTTGCGCGGACTGACTGGGAATAAGGCCGGGCGCGGTCAGGCCGCGCTCAGCCCCTCGGTCGAGGCGAAGAACATCGCCTGGCTGACCGCCGAACGCACCTGTTCTTCCGAATAGGGCTTCGAGATCAGGAAGGCCGGTTCCGGGCGGTCGCCGGTCAGCAGCCGTTCCGGAAAAGCGGTGATGAAGATCACCGGCAGGTCGCCCAGATCCGAGATCAGCTCGTTCACCGCCTCGACCCCCGAGGAGCCATCGGCAAGCTGGATATCGGCCAGGATCAGGTCCGGGCGACGTTCATGCGCCAGCTCGACCGCGGCCTTGTGGGTGCGAGCGATCCCGGTGACTTCATGGCCCATCGCCAGAACGATGCCCTTGAGGTCCATGGCGATGATGGTTTCATCCTCGATCACCATGACCTTGCCCGACAGCGTGTTGCTCATTTCGGACAGGGCGATCTGGACCAGCTCCTCGGCCTCGGGCTGCTCGACCTGCATGACCTTTGCGATCTGGTCATAGCGCAACTCTTCGATCGTGCGCAGCAAAAGTGCCTCGCGCGAGTTCGGGGTCAGCTTGCGCAGATGCGACTGGGCGCGCGCCTCTTGCGGGGTCTGGCCTTCCAGTTCGACCGGCTGGCCCGAGCTTTGCCAGATGGCGTGAAAGGTGCGGAACAGGGAAAGCCGCGTATCATCGCCAGCCATCAGGCCGCGATCCGAAAGAATGGCTTCCAGCGTTGCGGCGGCATAGTTGTCGCCTGCGGTCTGGCTGCCGGTCAGCGCGCGCGCATAGCGCCGCAGGTAGGGCAGTTCGCGACTGATCGATTGGGCCAGATCTGCTGCTGTCATGTCGTCCTCAGAAATGCGTATTTTCGTGGAACCTGATTGGATACGTAACGGTTAGGCACAGTGCGCACAAGAATTTCGGGAATAACTTAAATATGAATATCAGGCGAGAGGAACGCAAAAAGGTCGCAATCGAGAAGCAGATCGATGAAAACCTGAAGCGTGTGTATGAACAAGACTCGACCCAGAAAATTCCCGACAGGTTCCTGGAATTGCTCGACAAGTTGCGCGAGCAGGAGTGATTGCGCATGACCGGAAAGACCAAGGCCACGCGCGCTTCGGATCATGGCGATCCGCGAGATGAACTGGTGAACCACCTGCCGGCGCTGCGCGCCTTTGCGCTGTCGCTGACCCGTGAAGGGGCATCGGCCGACGATCTGGTCCAGGATACCATCGTCAAGGCGTGGACCCATATCGAGAAGTTCCAGCCCGGGACCAACCTGCGCGCCTGGCTGTTCACCATCCTGCGCAACACGTTCTATTCGGCCCGTCGCAAGACCCGGCGCGAAGTCAGCGATTCCGACGGCATCCATGCCGCAAGGCAGGCCGCGCGCCCCGAACATGACGGCCGCCTTGCGATGAACGACTTCCGCAACGCCTTCAAGAAACTTCCCGATGAGCAGCGCGAGGCGCTGATCCTTGTCGGTGCATCGGGATTTTCGTATGAAGAGGCAGCCGCCATGACCGGCGTTGCCGTGGGCACGGTCAAATCCCGGGCCAATCGCGGGCGCCGCCGGCTTGCTGAGCTGTTGAAGCTTGAGGAAGGCGAAGAGCTGGAAATGACCGATCGCGCGACCCTGGCCGTCATGGCGCAAAACATCCCCATGATCCGTTAAGGATCCCTCTCGTGCTGCGCCGGTTTCTGGAGAGGCCCGAATTCATGAAAGGGCTGGGGTTCCGTCTGGGCGGGCTGCTGTCGCTGGCGATCCTGCCGATTGGCCTGATCTCGGTCATCCAGACCCTGCATCTGTCGCGCGAGTACGAACGGTCATCCGAAATCGGCCTGCTTGGGCGGACGGCAACCGCGGCGGCGGGCGAGCGCGCGCTGCTGCAAAGCGCGCTTGGCACCGCCGACGCACTTGGGCCTGCGGTGTTGGAGACGATGAATGATCCCCGCGCCTGCGCGGACATCATGCGCGGCTTCGTTCAGCGATCGGTCAACTTCGCCT
Source organism: Paracoccus broussonetiae (assembly GCF_031854425.1). Taxonomy (NCBI): domain Bacteria; kingdom Pseudomonadati; phylum Pseudomonadota; class Alphaproteobacteria; order Rhodobacterales; family Paracoccaceae; genus Paracoccus; species Paracoccus broussonetiae. The sequence continues at coordinate 85,790 of NZ_JAVRQI010000009.1, forward strand.
ATGCCGGGTTTACGCGGCTGGACGGGGCTACGCTGTGTTCCTCGGCGCCGGGCCTCGATGACGTGACCGACGATCCGGCCTATCGACTGTTCGTCGAAAGCCCCGGCACGCTTGTCACCACCAGCAATGTCGGGATGGAGGGGGATTCGTCATCGATCGTGGTGATCCAGCCGCTTTATCGGGGTGCTGAGCTGCTGGGCTATATCGCCGTCGCCATGTCTCACGACATGCTGCGGTCGACGCATGTGGCGGGGCTGGGGCCGGAAAGCGTGCGGGTTCTGACCTTCAACAATCTGGGCCAGGTTCTGACCGGCGGTCAGGGCGTCGATGGCCGGATCGAGGATCTGCTGCCGCGCGGCAAGACCCTGCCTTCGCTTTTGTCGCGCAGCGAGACGACCTTCAGCGATTATTCCGCGACGGGCGAGCGGCGGGTGTTCAGTGTCGTGCCCGTGGTTCCGGGGCTGGTCTATGCGATGGGGTCGTGGACCCGGTCCGAACTGGGTATCGCAGGGATCGACCAGACGCGCCGCGCCGCGCTGATCTTGCCCCTGATCCTGTGGGCGGCATCGCTGGCGGTGGCCTATTTCGCGGTCTATCGGTTGGTGCTGCGCCACATCCGCGAATTGCGCGGCCAGATGCGCCGCTTTGCCATTGGCGACCGCTCTGCCCCGCCACCGGTCCTGCAGGATGCCCCGGCCGAGATCGCGGACATGAGCCAGACATTCCACAACATGGCCCGCATCCTGATCCGCGACGAGGACGCGATGGAGGCGTCGGTCAACGAAAAGACCGTGCTGCTGAAAGAGGTCCATCACCGGGTCAAGAACAACCTGCAGCTTATCGCCTCGATCATCAACATGCAGATCCGCATGATCGATCACGAGGATGCGCGGCGGGTGCTGCGCTCGGTTCAGGATCGCGTCGCCTCGCTCGCCACGATCTATCGCAACCTTTATCAGGCCGAGCATCTGGATTCGGTCGAGGCCGACCGGCTTATCAGCGACATCATCAACCAGATGGCCAATGCCTCGATCTCGCCGGGATCCGGGCTTCAGGTCAGGACCGACCTGGACAAGCTGGTGCTGATGCCGGATCAGGCCGTGCCCCTGTCACTGCTGGCGACCGAGGCATTTACCAACGCGCTGAAATACGCCGGTGCCGTAGATGGCGAGGCGCCCTGGGTCCGCGTCGGGCTGCACAGCATCGGCCAGGGAGAGGCGTTGCTGGAGATCGTGAATTCGGTCGGCAGTTCGGCCGCGATGGCCGAAGGGACTGGACTGGGCAGCCAGCTGATCGAGGCTTTTGCGACTCAGCTGGAGGGCAGCGCCGAACTGGATCAGGGGCCGGGGCATTTTGGTCTGCGTTTGCGCTTCCGCGTCGATCCGGTGCAGCGTCGGCCGCTGGGAATGGATGCGCAGGGCGTGATCCTGACCTCGGCGGCACGGCCCGGTTCGCGTCACTAGCCCTTGTCTGCGGCAGCCTTGCGGGCCTCGCGCCGGATCTTGCGGGCCTGCGCGATACGGCGATGCCGCGCCAGCTCAAGGTTGATAAGCGCACCCAGCATGACCGAGAAGCCCCCCAGATAGAACCACATCAGCAGCGCGATCACTGCCCCGATCGAACCATAGATGCGGTTATAGCTGTTGAAGTTGTTCAGGTAGACCGAGAACCCGTAAGAGGCCATCGCCCAAGCGAGCGCGGCGAAAATCGAACCCCAGGTGAAGATCGGGGTGCGCGGCGTCTTCACGTTCGGGCCATAGCGATACATGATCCCGATCACCACCAGCACGATGGCGAAGATCGCGACCCAGGGAACCGACCCGATCATCCAGTCGCGCAATGGCACGTCCGGCAGCAGGTTGAAGGCCAACGGCACCACCACGATGACCGCAAGTCCCAGGCCGACGACACCCACGATGCCCAGCGTCAGGACATAGGCCAGAAGGAAGCCGAAGATGGTGGAATGCGACCGCACGCCATAGGCCGCGTTCAGCCCGCGCACCAGCGCATCCACACCCGCGCGGGCCGAGATGGTGGCGACCAGGAACGAAATCCCGGTCGCCCAGCCAAACTGCGTCCGTCCCGCCGCGATCAGAGAGTTGATCTGGCCATAGATGATGTCCGCCGCGCCCGAAGGGATGAACTCGTCGGCGGTATGGACATAGGTCTCGATCAGCTGGGGATCATACCACACGCCCCAAAGTGCAAAGAGGACCGCCAGGCCCGGAAAGACCGCGAACATGGCATAGAAGGCCACGCCCGCCGCAATCAGGCTCATGTGGATCTTGTCCATCCGCTCGAAAAGCGCGTTGATGAACTGCCATGCGTCGCTCAGCAACAGACCGTCCTCATCCGGTTATGTCCTTTCCCGGCGTGGGAAAGGCGGGTTGGGCCTAGGCCGCGGCACCGGCCGGTTGGTAACGCAGCCACAGCGCCTTTTCCCCCATCTTGCCGACAAAGGCGGCATGGGCCTCGGCCTCGGCCTCGGTCAGGCGCGGGGCAAGGGGCCGTGGCCTTGCACTGCGCGGTGCCGCGACCGCCCCGGTTCCCGCCCCTGCGGTTCCTTGGGCCTGGCCGGCGCCCGCCGGACCCTCCAGCACCAGTCCCGGCTGACGGCCACCCCGCAGCGCAAGATAGACCTCGGCCAGAAGCTCGCTGTCCAGAAGCGCGCCGTGCAGTGTGCGGTTCGAGTTGTCGACACGGAACCGCCGGCACAGCGCATCCAGCGAGTTCTGGGCGCCGGGAAACATGCGCCGGGCCAGTTCAAGCGTGTCGATCGCTCGGCCATAGGGCATCACCGCATGACCCGCGCGGCGCAGTTCGGCATTCAGGAATTTCATGTCGAACTGGGCGTTGTGGATGACCAGCCGGGAATCCTCGCCGATGAACTCGACGAAATCTCGGGCCACCGTCGCGAAGACCGGCTTGTCGCGCAGGAAATCGTCGCCAAGGCCGTGCACCTCGAACGCTTCCTGCGGCATGGATCGTTCGGGGTTGATATAGACATGGAAGGTCCGCCCGGTGGGCAGGTGGTTCATCAGCTCGAGCGCGCCGATCTCGACGATGCGGTCGCCGGTTTCGGGGTCGAAGCCCGTGGTTTCGGTATCCAGAACGATCTCACGCATGGGGCCTTCCTGCCATGATCCGGTCGCAGATGTCCATGATCGCTGCCTGCGCCCCCTGACGCGTGATCGAGGGGATGATGAAATCCGCACGCTTGCGCTTTTCCGCGTCGGGCATCTGGCGGGACAGGATCATGCGGAAGCTGTCCTCGGTCATGCCGGGGCGGGCCAGCACGCGGTCACGCTGAAGCTCGGCCGGGGCCGAGACGACGGCGACGGCATCCATCGCACCCTCGCTGCCCTTTTCGTAAAGCAGGGGGATGTCCAGAACCACGATGGGCGCGGCATGGTGGCGCTGCAGGAAGTCGCGGCGGTCCTCGGCGACAAGCGGATGCACGATCTCCTCCAGCCGGGCGAAGCCCCCGGGATCGGCGGCCAGCGCCTTGCGCAGCGCCGTGCGGTCGATGGCGCCCGCCTGCGCGACACCGGGAAAGGCGGCCGCGACCGGGGCGACGGCCGCGCCACCTGCGGCATACAGGCGGTGGACGCTGTCATCGGCATCCCAGACCGGGTGACCCAGCTGGCGGAACATTTCGGCGGCAGTCGATTTGCCCATGCCGATCCCGCCGGTCAGGCCCAGCACGAAGCTCATTCCAGAACGGCCCGGCGCAGGTCGTCGTCAACCTCGGGACGGTGGCCGAACCAGCGCTCGAAGCCCGGCGCGGCCTGATGCAGCAGCATCCCCAACCCGTCCACGATCTGGCATCCCCGCGCCTGGGCCTCTTGCAGGAAGGGCGTCATCAGGGGGGTATAGACCAGATCCGTGACCAGCGTTTCGGGGCTGAGCGCATCCATTGGGATGCGCAGCGGCGGCTTGCCGTCCATGCCCATCGAGGTCGCGTTGACCACGGTCACTGCATCCTCAAGCATGTTGCCGGCCTGTGCCCAGTCATAGACGACGACCTTGGCGCCGAATTCGGCCCGGATCTGCTCGGCCCGGATGCGGGTTCGGTTCGCGATGCGCAACTCGGTCACACCGCTTTCCAGAAGCGAGGCGACCACGGCCCGCGCCGCGCCCCCTGCCCCGATCAGGGCAGCCGGGCCGACATCCGGGATCCAGTCCGGCGCATGCTGCCGGATATTGGCGATGAAGCCATAGCCGTCGGTATTGTCGGCATGGATCTTGCCGTCGGGTCGGAAGATCAGGGTGTTGGCGGCCCCGATCAGCGCGGCGCGGTCGGTGACGACATCGGCCAGCGCGAGCACGCTTTCCTTGTGCGGAATGGTGACATTCGCGCCGACGAAGCCCATGCGCGGCATGGCGCGCAGCACCTCGGCCAGGTGCTCGGGCAGGACCGGCACCGGAATGTAATGGCCTTGGATCCCGTATTTCCGCAGCCAGTATCCGTGCAGACGGGGCGAGCGCGAATGCGCGATCGGCCAGCCGAGGACGCCGGCAATCGGGACGTTGCGGGGGCTTTGGGTCTGGGAATCCGGCATGATCGATCAGGCGCTTTCGGGCTTCATGTGACATGGCCCGCCGGACGGCGGGCGATCCTCGGACGAGAAGTGCCGCCAGCGCCTTTCCGGGTCAAGCTGCATCCGGAAACAGCTCCGGCCAGCATGGCAGAAAGGCAACCTTTCCGGCGGCTTGGCTCCTCCGCCGTCAGGCCACGCCCATTTCGGGCAGGCCACCTTCCTCGACCAGATCGGCAAGGGTCAGAGACTCGATCAGCAGCAGATAGGACCAGAAGACCTGACCGAACATCTTGCGCAGGCGGCAGCTTGCCTCGTCCGGGCAATCCTCGCAGCGCTGGTACGAACGGCGCGACAGGCAAGGCAGCGGCGCGATCGGACCATCGACCTGGCGCAACAGCTCTCCGATCGAGATTTCCTTGGGTTGCTTGATCAGGATATAGCCACCCGCGCGTCCGCGCCGCGAGCCGACATAGCCCGCATTGCGCAGTTCCAGCATGATGTGTTCCAGAAAGCGCTTGGGCGCGCCGGAGCGCTGCGCGATCTCTTCGATCGTCAGCGCGCTTCCGCCTGCGGCCACTTCATCGGCAAGCGCCATCAGTGCCTTGATGGCATATTTGGTTTTCTGCGAGATCATAGAAAATCAATAGTGATCGCCACGCGCGGTTGCAATCGTTTCGCCGGTTTATCGGGCGTGCAGATTGCATGGAACGCAGGACTATCGTCAAAGCGTTATAATTCTGACACATTGCGCGCGCATTCCTGCGGCGCAGCAGAAGGAGATGATGATGCGCATTGCAGTTCTCGGCGGTGACGGATTCGTCGGTTGGCCGACCGCCTTGCACTTGTCCGAGCTGGGGCACGAGATCCATATCCTCGACAATCTCTCGCGGCGCTGGATCGATACCGAGCTGGGCGTGCAATCCCTGACCCCGATGGACTCGATCCAGGAACGCTGTCGCATCTGGCATCAGGAAACCGGACGCAAGATCCATTTCCACCTTCTGAACCTGGCGACGGAATATGAGCGGCTGAAGCAGTGGCTGGCCGAATATCGCCCCGGCGCGGTGATCCATTTCGCCGAACAGCGCGCCGCGCCCTATTCGATGAAGACCGATCGCCACAAGGTCTATACCGTCAACAACAACACCAACGCGACGCATAACCTGCTGGCCGCGCTGGTCGAGACCGGCATCGACGCGCATCTTGTCCATCTGGGTACGATGGGGGTCTATGGCTATTCCACGGTCGGCGCGCCGATCCCGGAAGGCTATCTCGACGTCCAGATCGACACCCCCGCTGGCAAGCGGGACCAGCAGATCCTGTATCCGACGCGACCCGGTTCGGTCTATCACATGACCAAGAGCCTCGATCAGATCCTGTTCCAATTCTACGCCCAGAACGACGGTCTGCGCATCACCGACCTGCATCAGGGCATCGTCTGGGGCACCCATACCGACCAGACCCGCCGGCATGAGCAGCTGATCAACCGCTTCGACTATGATGGCGATTACGGCACGGTGCTGAACCGCTTCCTGATCCAGGCGGCGATCGGCTATCCGCTGACCGTGCATGGCACTGGGGGCCAGACGCGCGCCTTCATCCACATTCAGGACTCGGTGCGCTGCGTCGAGCTGGCGTTGAAGGATGCACCGCAGGCCGGCGAGCGTGTGCGAATCTTCAACCAGATGACCGAGACACACCGCGTCCGCCATCTCGCCGAGATGGTGGCGAAGCTGACCGGGGCCGAGGTGGCCTATCTGCCCAACCCCCGCAAGGAGGCCGAGGAGAACGACCTGATCGTCAGGAACGACCAGTTCCTTGCGCTGGGGCTGAAGCCCATCACCCTGGCCGAAGGGCTGCTGTCCGAAGTGGTCGAGGTGGCGCGGAAATATGCCCACCGCATCGACCGCACCCGCGTCCCGGCCGTCTCGGCCTGGACCAAGGACATCGCCAAGCGCGTCGAGCATGACCCCGAAGGCAAAAGGCTGCGTTCCGTCTCGTGACATCCGGCATTCACCCCAAGGGCAAGGCGCGGTCCGACCGCGCCTTCGTCACGCTGGCAACCAATCCCGATTATGCGACCGGGGCGGCGGCCCTGTTCCGCTCGCTTCGCCGGACCGGGACCTCCGCCGACCTCGTGCTGCTATACACCGATCTGCCCGACAGCCTGGTGAATGAGCTTTGCGCATCGGGCCTGCGTGCCGTTCATGTGGATCTGCTTCCGACCTCGGACGATTTCAACGCGCTTCATGCGCGCGACCGGCTGCACGGTGCGGCCCCCTTTACCAAGGGCGAGAAACCGCCCTTTCACACGCCGCTGGACAATTTTGCCAAGCTGCGGCTCTGGCAACTGGACTACCAGCGCGTGGTCTTCATCGATGCCGATGCGATCGTGTTGCAGAATATCGACCGGCTGTTCGACTATCCCGAGTTTTCGGCCGCGCCCAATGTCTATGAAAGCCTTGGCGATTTTCATCGTCTGAACTCGGGCGTGTTCACCGCGCGCCCCTCGGCCGCAACCTTTGATGCCATGCTGGCGCGGCTGGACCAGCCGGGCCAATTCTGGCGGCGCACCGACCAGACCTTTCTGGAAAGCTTTTTCCCGAACTGGCACGGCCTGCCGGTCTTTGACAACATGCTGCAATATGTCTGGCTGAACCTGCCCCAGTTGTGGCGCTGGCAAGATATCCGCGTGCTGCACTACCAGTATGAAAAGCCATGGCAGCAGCATGCCAAGGCGGACAGTCTGCGGGTGCTGATCGATTTGTGGAAAGCCCATGCGGGCGACGGCCCGGTTCCGGACCCGCGCGACCTGCCTCCGCCCCCCGGTGCGGCATGAGGATCGCGCTGACCGGCGCCTCGGGCCTTGTCGGGCGCTGGATCCACCGCGCCGCGATTGAGGCCGGACATCAGGTCGATACCCTGCCCGGCTGGCGTCTTGGCCAGATCCCGGACATGACGGGCTGCGATGCCCTCATCCACGCGGCGTTCCAGCATGTCCCTGGCAAGTATCGCGGTGGCGAGGGGGACGACCCCGACGCCTTCACGCGCGCGAACCTGGATGGCTCGGTCGCGTTGTTTCACGTGGCACGCGCGCAGGGGGTGGGCCGGGTGCTGTTCCTGTCCTCGCGCGCGGTCCATGATGGCCACCCGGCCGGCATCGATCTTGCCGACGACCTGCCCGCCGCGCCCGTCAATCTTTACGGCGAGGTCAAGGCAGCGGGTGAAGCGGCGCTGTCCGCGATGGGCGCGCCAGATTTCCTGACTGCCAGCCTGCGCCCGACCGGGGTCTTCGGTCCCGGACAACCGCAGAAATGGACCGGGCTGATCCGCGACTTTCTGGCCGACCGCCCCGTGCCCAGCCGCGTTGCGACCGAGGTCCACGGTGCCGACCTGGGACGCGCCGCCTTGCTTGTGCTGGGCGATCCCGCGATGGGCGGCAGCTATAACGTCAGCGACCTGATCCTTGACCATCACGACCTTCTGTCGGGCATCGCGGTCTTGACCGGCAGCCACGTCCCGCCGCCTCGCCGCGCGGATGTCGGGGCATTGCGGGTGCCGCTGTGTGATCGTTTGGCCGCGCTTGGCTGGCGGCCGGACGGGCTTGCGCGCCTTCACGCCGATCTGCCACAGATCCTGCGCGACGCCATTGGGGAAGAATCATGAAACAGGTCGATTACGCCGAACTCGCGCAAACCATCCGCAGCCTCGCGCATGGCGAAACCGACGAGGTCGCTCTGATGGCGACCCTAGCCTGCGAGATCCACCATGCCGACGCCCGGTTCGACTGGACCGGCTTCTATCGCGTCACCGAACCCGAGGTGCTGAAGATCGGCCCCTATCAGGGTGGTCATGGCTGCCTGGTAATCCCCTTTTCGCGCGGGGTCTGCGGGGCGGCGGCGCGCAGCGGCGAAACCCAGCTTGTGCCCGATGTCGATGCCTTTCCGGGCCACATCGCCTGCGCCAGCTCGACCCGGTCCGAGCTGGTGATCCCGGTCTTTGGCGCGGACGAGCGTCTTCTGGGCGTCCTTGACATCGACAGCAACCAGCCCGACGCTTTCACCCAGGAAGATGCAGACCGCCTGCGGGAGATCCTGGATGAAAGCTTCCACCGACACTGAATTCACCGGCCACTGCCTGTGCGGCCAGATCCGCTTTCATGGCGTCTATGACGAAGACCATGGGCTGAAGGCCTGCCATTGCAGCCAATGCCGGCGCTGGTCTGGCCATGTCTGGGCCGCGATCCTGCCCAAATCCCTGGTGATCGAGGGCGAGCCGGCATGGTACCGCGCCTCGGACATCGCGCGGCGGGGGTTCTGCGCCAGCTGCGGATCTTCGCTGTTCTGGCAGCGCGACGGCTCGGACATCATCGACGTCGCCGCGGGCGCAATCGACAGCCCGACCGGGCTGGAACTGCTGGGCCATATCTTTGTCGCGGACAAGGGCGACTACTACCAGATCGCTGACGGCCTGCCGCAGGACCCTGCCGAATAAAGACCAAGGGCCGCTGCCTGTGCGGGGCGGTGGCCTTTGCGCTCGACCCTGTTCTGGCGCCGCAATGGCTCGGCAAAGGTTGACGTTTCCGCCGGCGCGTTCGATACGCCGACAGGGCTAAGGCTGGGCGCGCCCTCTTATCCCGATGACCGCGGCGACTATTACAGGTTCTGACGATGATCTGGGACACGATTGCCAATTTTCCGGCGCAGCAGCTGATCGCCTTCATGGCGGGCGCCTTGGTGCTGAACTTTGCCCCCGGGCAGGACGTTTTCTTTGCCAGCGCCTGTGGCATCCAGAACGGACCGCGCGCGGGCGCGCTGGCGGGGCTGGGGGTCGGGCTGGGCGTGACCTTCCATGTCGTGATGGCCACGATCGGCCTGGGCGCACTGGTCGCCGCCCATCCCGAGGCGCTGGTAGCGATCAAGTTTGCCGGCGCGGGCTACTTGCTGTGGCTCGCCTGGAAAAGCTGGAACGCCGGAGAGATCGACCCCCGCGCCCGCGCCGCATCCAGCACATGGAACATCATCCGCCGCGGGGCGCTGTCGAACCTGCTGAACCCCAAGCCGGTGCTGTTCCTGCTGGCTTTCCTGCCTCAGTTCACCCGTCCGGAATTCGGCCCGATCTGGCAGCAGATCCTGGGGCTGGGGCTGATGTTCATGGCCTCGGGGACGCTGGTGACGATCGGTTACGGTCTTGTCGGCGGCTTTGCCGGGGCGGTCATCGGCAAGCGGCTGGGGATCGTGAACCGCATCGCCGCCGTGATGTTCGCGGGCCTTGCCCTGCGGCTGGTCTGGAAATGAGCTTCGTTTACGAACCGACGGACGAGCAGCCGCAGGTGATCCATGCCGATCACGAGGTGCTGGTCGTGTCCAAGCCCTCTGGACTTCTTTCAGTGCCGGGTCGGGGCGAGGATCGGACCGATTGCCTGATCGAGCGCCTGCGCGGCGCCTTTCCCACCATCCTGCTGGTTCACCGGCTGGACATGGACACGTCGGGCGTCATGGTCTTTGGGCTGACGCCCCATGCGCAGCGGTATCTGTCGAAGCAGTTCGAGGATCGCAAGACCAAGAAAACCTATGTCGCCCGGCTGTCGGGACGGCTGGAGCCCAAGGTCGGCACCGTCGACCTGCCGCTGATCGTCGACTGGCCGAACCGGCCCCGGCAGAAGGTCGACCATGCCGAAGGCCGCCCCGCCCAGACCGATTGGCGGGTCATCCGCGCCACGAACATGGAAACGCGCGTGCGCTTGTCGCCCGTGACCGGGCGCAGCCACCAGCTGCGTGTCCACATGGCCGAGCTGGGCCACCCCATCCTTGGCGATTCACTTTACGCCACCGGCGCGGCCGCCGATTTCCCGCGCCTGATGCTTCACGCCGAGAACCTGCGCTTCAAGCATCCCGAAACCGGGGTGATGCAAAGCTTCACCGCCCCGGTCCCGTTCTAGGCTTCACGACAGTTTCACTCGGGATGCAGAGAAATTTCGCTTAGTATCGGCGTGGTTTAGCCAATATGGGAGCGGAAGATGAGCAATACCGGAATCAGCCGTCGCAGCGCCATCCTGTTGGGCGGGTCCGTCCCCGCGATGATGGTCCTGCCTGCCCTGGCCCAAGGCCAGGCGCCAGCGACGGAACAGGAGGCGCCGATGGCCCAGACCCACACCGTCCAGCTTGGCGGATTCCAGATCACCACGATGCTTGGCGGCGCCGCCATGCGCGAGAAGCCGATCGAGACCTTCGGCGTGGGTGCCGACGCGGCCGAGTTCGAGAAGCTGAGCGAGGCGAACTTCATCCCCTCGGACCGCTCGGGGCAGTCGTTTACCCTGACGCTGGTCAAGACCCCCGATGCGCTTGTCCTGTTCGACACGGGCATGGTTCCCGACGTCAACAAGGCGGCGCTGGCCGCCGCGGGCTATGCCCCCGATGATGTGACCCATGTCGTGCTGACGCATATGCATGGCGACCATGTCAGCGGGCTGATGCAGGAGGGCAAGCCGGTTTTCGCCAAGGCCCAGCTGATCGCGCCGAAGGACGAGAATGATTATTGGGCCGCCAATCCCAGCGAGGCCTATACCACCCATGTCGTGCCGCTGATCGACAAGGCGACCCTGATCGGCGACGGCGACCAGGTCTTGCCGGGCATCACCGCCGCGGCCGCCTATGGCCACACGCCGGGGCACACCATCTATCTGCTGGAAAGCGATGGGCAAAAACTGCTGATTACCGGCGACAGCTTCAACCACTATGTCTATTCGGTGCAGCGCCCGGAATGGCATGTCCGCTTCGACGTGGACAAGGACATGGGCGCGACCACGCGCAAGGCCGTGCTGGCGCGGCTGGCAGCCGACCGCATCCCGTTCATCGGCTATCACATGCCCTTTCCCGCGCTGGCCTTTATCGCGCCGGGCGAGGCCGAGGGGACATTCCGCTATGTCCCCGCGACCTACCAGTTTGCGGGCTAGCTCAGGTTGAAGACGCGGCTGGGCTGAACCTCGCCGCCCATGTAACGGCCGATGCACAATGCGCGGCCGTTACGGCTGACCCAGACCTCGGTGCCGAAATCGGCGTGACCCAGAACCTGGCCGGGATTGCCGTTCAGGATGCGGACCTCGCCCATTTCGGTCGCCTGCATCTCGGGCAGGTCGGTCAGCGCCGATTGGATCGGCAGCAGCGCGGCCTCGATCTCGGACTGGTTGGCGCGGTCGATCCGGTCCCAGGCGATGCCATCAGCCGCCTCGAACGGGCCGGACCAGATCCGGCGCAGATGATCGACATGGCCAAGACAGCCAAGGGCGCGGCCCAGATCGCGGGCAATGGCGCGGACATAGCCGCCCTTGCCGCAGACCATGCGAAGGTGTGCCTGATCGCGCGTCGTGCCCAGAAGCTCCAGCGATTCAACCCAAAGCGGGCGGGCGGCCAGTTCGACCTCTTCACCCTCGCGCGCAAGGTCATAGGCGCGCGCGCCATCGACGCGAACGGCCGAAACATTGGGCGGAACCTGCATGATCTCGCCGGTGAAGGCGCCAAGCGCGGCTCGGATCGCGGCCTCGTCGGGGCGCGCGTCACTGGTCTGGCGCACCTCGCCCGAGGCGTCGTCGGTCGAAGTCTCGGCCCCCCAGTTGACCGTGAAGTCATAGGCCTTCAGCGCGTCCGTCAGGATCGGCACGGTCTTGGTAGCCTCGCCCAGTGCGATCGCCAGGACCCCGGTGGCGTCGGGGTCCAGCGTGCCCGCGTGGCCCGCCTTCTTGGCGTCAAGCGCCCAGCGGACCTTGCCGACCACGTCGGTCGAGCCCACGCCAGCGGGCTTGTCCACGATCAGCCAACCGTGGATCTCGCGTCCCTTTTTCCGCGCCATGTCAGTTCTTTCCCGTATATCCGATGATCGGCCCCAGTCGGCGGCCGAAATCCGATCGGCGCAATTCGGGCGAGTAAAGCCGCGAGATCGAGCCGTCGAAGTAAAGCGCATCGCGCGCGCCAAGGCCGTCCTTGAACAGGCGGCCGAACTCGTGGAACGTCACCTCGTCATCCGAGATCGCGAACCATGCCGTCTGCCCGTCGGGCGAGACACCGACGCCGTTCCTGATGTGGCGGCTGTCGCTGTCGACTAGAAAGCGCGGATGCAGGGCGCCGTCGATGACCAGCATCGGCCCCGACTGCGTCGCGATCCGGCATTGGGGCTGCGCCTGCTTGAAGGCGCGGCTTTCGACCACCTGATAGGGACGCGTGCCGCCGGCGCAGAAGACACCGTTCGGCAGCATCCCGAAATTGCCGCCGCCGCCCGCCGTGACCAGATCATGTTCCTTGGTGCCGTCGCTGACGTAAAGTCCGACCGGCGAATAGTCGGGGTGATACATCCCGGCATTCATCGCGAAGGCCAGCACCTCGCCTTCTCCCAGCGTCTTCCTGACGCTGAAGAAGTCACCCAGCACATTGCCTTCGGCATCGTTCAGCCACAGCTTCAGCCCCGGCTCTTGCGTGGCATCCAGCGTGCAGATGACATAGCCTTGGCCGTCGAAGTCGCGCTTTTCACAGATCCCAGCCATCGCGGGCAGGGTCATTGCCACAAGCGCGCCAAGGGCAAGGCCCAGCCGGCGCTTCAGATCAATCTTCATCGCCGCCTTCGTCGTCATGCTCGACGTCGCGGCGCACGCGGTCTTCGTTCAGAAGACGGCGGGTGTCGTCCATGCGGTCGAAAGTCTCGTCCAGCACGAAGCGCAGCTGCGGCGCGTATTTCAGCGTCATCGCCTTGGCGACCAGATGGCGCAGCTCGCCCGCGTTGCGGCGCAGCGCGGCCAATGCCTCCTCTGCGCCCTTGCCGCCCAAGGGCAGGACATAGGCGGTCGCGACCTTCAGGTCGGGTGATGTGCGGACCTCGCCCACCGTGATCGAGTAACGGTTCAGGTCGGGATCATGGACGTCGCCGCGCAGCAGGACGTCGGACAGGGTGTGTCGGATCAGTTCGCCCACGCGCAACTGGCGCTGCGAAGGACCGGACCCGGAGTGAAATCGGTTCTGTGCCATGCGCGCAGATGTAGGGGGTCGCGGCCCGCGCCGCAACGGGATAGACCATGCCAAAACGGGGGTATGGACATGGAAAAACCGGGAATCGTCATCACCGGCGTGTCGGGCCGCATGGGCCAGATGCTGGCGCGCGCCGTTCTGGCATCTGATCAGGCGCGACTTGTCGGCGCAACCGTGCGCGAAGGCAGCCCCTGGGCAGGCCGCGATCTGGGCGAGGCGATGGGCGGCGCGGCCCTTGGCATCACCGTCACCGACGACGCGGTAGGGGCCATTGCCGGGGCGCAGGCGGTGATCGATTTCACCACACCTGACGCCACCGTGGCCTTTGCCGAACTGACCGCGCAGGCCCGTGCAGTACATGTGATCGGCACCACGGGCTTCGAGCCGGGGCACCTGGCAAAGATCACCGCGGCGGCGCGGCATGCCCCGATCATCCGCGCCGGAAACATGAGCCTCGGCGTCAACCTGCTGGTCGGCCTGACCCGCAAGGTCGCCGCCGTACTGGGCGAGGACTGGGATGTCGAGGTGGTCGAGGCGCATCACAACCGCAAGGTCGACGCGCCCTCGGGCACCGCTCTGATGTTGGGCGAGGCCGCCGCCGAGGGTCGCGGCTACACCCTGGACGAATTGCGCACCCCTGCGCGCGAAGGCATCACCGGCGCGCGCCAATCAGGCACGATCGGCTTTTCCGCCATCCGCGGCGGCGATGTCGTGGGCGAACATGACGTGATCTTTGCCACCGCGGGCGAACGGGTTGTGCTGCGTCATCTTGCCTCGGATCGGATGATCTTTGCCCGTGGCGCGCTTCGTGCGGCGCTTTGGGGTCAGGACAAGGGACCGGGCGAATATGACATGGCCGATGTGCTGGGGCTTTGACGCCCCCGCCCGCCCCGGCTTAGGTTCGGCCCCATGACCCTGATCGCGACGCTTGACCATGCCGATGCCGACCTGACCGCCTGCCTTGCGCGCGTCATGGCGGCGATCCTGAAACCCGGAGACGTGGTGGCCCTGGAGGGTCCGGTCGGCGCGGGCAAGACCCATTTCGCCCGCGCCTTCATCCGCGCCCGCCAGGGCGAGATGGCCGAAGACGTGCCAAGCCCCACCTTTACGCTGGTCCAGACCTATGAGGACCCGATGGGGACCGAAATCTGGCATGCCGACCTTTATCGCCTGACCCATCCCGACGAACTGGCTGAGCTGGGCCTTGACGAGGCGATGCGCGACGCGGTCGTTCTGATCGAATGGCCCGATCATGGCGGACCCCTGCCCGATCCCCTGATTCTGGGGCTGGAACCGCTTGCGGGTTTTCCCGACCTGCGCCGGGTGACGATGGCGGGCTCTGCCGCGCGCTGGGGCGGCATGGCCCGACTTCCCGCCATTGCGCGGCTGGTCCACCGCGCAGGCTGGTCCGGGGCGCGCGTCGTCCCGCTTGCGGGCGATGCCTCGGCGCGGCGCTATTTCCGCCTGATCGACGAAGACCGCAGCGCCGTCCTGATGGATGCCGGACCGGGCAGCCTAGGTCCCTATGTCGCGATGACGCAATGGCTGCGCGCGCGGGGCCTGCACGCCCCCGAGATCCTGGCAGCCGACCAGGCCGAGGGGCTTTTGCTGATCGAGGATCTGGGCGACGACCTGGTCGCCCGCGTGATTCAGGCCAAGCCGGATCTGGCGCCGCGCATCTATGACCGGATGACCGATCTTCTGGTCGAACTTCATGGCCATCAGCCGCCCGAATTCGTGCTGCCTCTGGACGGGCCGGAGCTTGCCCGCCAGGTGGCGCTGTTCGCGGACTATTATCCCCCGGCGGCGGGCGGTGGCAGCGGGGCCGAGGTCGCGGCAGTGATCGAACGCCTTCATGCCGAATTGGCGGGAGGCGTTCCTGCGGTCCTTGGCCTGCGCGATTTTCATGCCGAGAACCTTGTCTGGCTGGATGACGCGCCGCTTGGCCTTCTCGACTTTCAGGACGCGGTCGCGGTTCATCCTGCCTATGATCTTGTCAGCGGGCTTCAGGACGCGCGCCGCGATGTCGATCCCGCCATCGAGCAGGCGCAGATCGCCCGCTATGTCGCCGCAACCGGAGTTGACGAGGCCCGGTTCCGTGCCGCCTATGCGCTGCTGGGCGCACAACGGAACCTGCGGATCATGGGGATCTTCACCCGGCTCGCGCAGCGGGACGGCAAGCGCCGCTATCTGGCGTTCATGCCGCGCGTCTGGGATGCGATCCAGCGCGATATCGCCCATCCCGCGCTTGCGCCGCTGGCCGCTGCGCTGAAGGGCATTCCCGCGCCGACGCCCGCGGTCATCGAAAGGATTGCCCGCGGATGACGCTGCCGCTGATGATCTTCGCCGCCGGCAAGGGCACGCGGATGGCCCCGCTGACCGACGTGACGCCGAAGCCCCTGATCCAAGTCGCGGGCCGGACATTGCTGGACCGGGCTTTGGACCTGGGGCGCGAAGCCGGGGTCGGGCGCGTCGTCGTGAACACTCACCATCTGGGCCAGCAGATCCGGGATCATGTCGCGGGCCGGGACATCGCGGTCTCGGACGAGGCCGGGATGCTGCTGGAGACAGGGGGAGGCCTGCGCAAGGCCCTGCCGCTGCTGGGGACGGGTCCGGTCGTCACCATGAACCCCGACGTAATCTGGACCGGCCCGAACCCCATCGGCGAGCTTCTGCGGGCATGGGACGCACGGATGGATGCGCTGCTGATGCTGGTGCCGCTGGAACGGACCGTCGGTCGACAGGGCGATGGCGACTTCAGCCTTGACCCGGCTGGGCGGCTGATCCGCGGTGGCGGGCTGGTCTATGGCGGCGTCCAGATCCTGCGGCCGGACCGCCTGTCCGAGATTGGTGACGAGGTGTTTTCGCTGAACCGCCTGTGGGATCTGATAATCGCCGAAGGGCGGGCCTTTGGCTTGGTCCATGACGGCCAATGGTGCGACGTGGGTCGCCCCGATTGCATCCCCCTGGCCGAGGCGCTTCTGGATGGCTGAGTGGCAGGGTGGCCTGTTCAGCCTGCCTTGCGGCGCCGATTTTCCCGGTGCCTTCGCCGAGGGGCTGATCGCAAGGATGCGCGGTCGCCCGCCGCAGGAAATGGCACGCGTCACCGTCTTTGCCAATTCGGGGCAGTCGTTGATGGCGCTGCGCGACGCGCTGATCTGGCGCGGGCCGGTGATCCTGCCGCGGCTTCGGTTGATCGCGGATCTGGGCGGCGGCTCGGCCACGCCCACGCTGGCGCGGCGGCTTGAACTGGGGCGATTGATCGATGCCGCGCTTCGCGCACAGCCCGATCTGGCGCAGGGGCAGTCGGTCCCGGAACTCGCCGCATCGCTGGCCGGGCTGATGGCCGAGATGCAGCTTGAGGGGCTGGACGCGCAGGCGCTGGACCGGATTGATGCGGGCGATCACGCCCAGCATTGGGGCCGCGCACTTGCCTTTCTGAAGATTGCTGCCGGGTACTACCTGACCGATCCGCCGCAGGACCGCGAATCCCGCCAGCGCGCCGCGGCCGAACTGCTGGCCGAGGGATGGGCGCGGGGCGAGAATCTGCCGGACGGGCCGGTGGTCATCGCGGGTTCGACCGGCTCGCATGGCGCGACGCGGGATTTCATGCGCGCCGTCGCCCGCCTGCCGATGGGGGCGGTGGTTTTGCCGGGATTCGACCCGGACCTGCCACGCGCGGTCTGGGACGGAATGGACGCGCTGGCCGAGGATCATCCGCAGGCCCGCTATGCCCCCTTTGTCTCGGAATTCGGAATGCCCGCCGACTGGCTGTCCGGCACGGCCCCCGATCCCGCGCGGAACCGCCTGATCTCGCTGGCGCTAAGGCCCGCGCCGGTGACCGACCAGTGGATCGAAGAGGGGCCGGCGCTTGGCCCCCTGCTGCCCGCGACGCAGAACCTGACCCTGATCGAGGCCGAGCAGCCGGGACAGGAATCCGAGGCGATCGCGCTGATCATCCGCGAATCCGTCGGGCGGGCGCAGCCCGTCACCCTGATTGCCGCCGACCGGATGCTGACCCGCCGCGTCCAGTCGGCGCTGGACCGCTGGGGCATCATCCCCGACGATTCTGCGGGCCAGCCCCTGCCGCTGACCGCACCCGGCCTGTTCCTGCGCCATGTCGCCGACCTGTTCGGGGCCGAGCTGATGATCGACGGGTTGCTGGTGCTGCTGAAGCATCCGGTCATGGCGACCGGGCTGGGCGCGGATTACCGGCGCGAGCATCTGCGCCTGACTCGCGACCTGGAGTTGCATCTGCGGGCAAAAGGTCCGGCCTTTCCCGATGGCGCGGCCCTGCGCGACTGGGCCGAGCGTGGCGATGACCGAAGCAAGCCCTGGGCCTTGTGGCTGGCGGGACTGCTGGACCGCATCGTGCCGCTGGCCCTTGACCGCGCGCCGCGCCCGATGGCGCAGCGGCTGGCGGATCTGCGCCACCTTGCCGAGGATCTGGCCGCAGGGCCAGGGGGCAGTGCCGACGCCTCGGAACTGTGGGACAAGGCCGCGGGGGGGCTGGCGCGGGGTGTGCTGGATCATCTGTCCGCACATGCTGAGATGGGCCACGATCTGCGCCCCTCGGAATTCCGCGACCTGCTTTACGCCGAGCTTCAGGGGCAGGCCGTGCGGCAGGATGTCGCCTCGCATCCCCTTGTCCGGTTCCGCGGCCCGCGCGAGGCCCGGACCGAGGCGGTGGGCGAAGTGGCGGGGCTTGTCATCCTTGCCGGGCTGAATGAAGGCGGCTGGCCGCAGGCGTTGCCGCCCGATCCGTGGCTGTCCCGTCCGATGCGGCTGTCGGCGGGACTGACCCTGCCCGAGCGTCGCGTCGGGCTGGCGGCGCATGACTTCCAGCAGGCGGTGGGGGCGGCACAGGTCGTCCTGTGTCGCGCGCGGCGCGATGCCGAGGCCGAGACCATCCCCTCGCGCTGGCTGAACCGGCTGGTCAACCTGCTGGGTGGACTGCCCGACCAGCTTGGCCCCGAGGCGCTGGCCGAGATGCGCGGGCGCGGGCAGGCATGGCTTGACCTGGCCGAGCTGCATGCCCGGCCCCGGATGCGTCTGGAACCGGCGCGACGCCCCTCGCCCATTCCGCCCGCCCCGGCCCTGCGGCAGATGTCCGTGACGGAGGTTCGCACACTGATCCGCGACCCCTATGCGATCTATGCCCGCAGGGTGTTGGGTCTGCGTGCGCTGGATCCCCTGCGCCCCGAGGCCGATGCCGCCGAACGCGGCACCGTGCTGCACGAGATCATGGACCGTTTCCTGCGCGGTTTGCCGGAACTGCCCGAAAGCTCTGACCTGATGAAGTCGCGCCTGCTGGACATCACCGATGAGGTGCTGGCGCTGAACGTGCCCTGGCCCTCGGCCCGGCTGTTCTGGCGCGCGCGCATCGCGGGCATCGCCGATCGGCTGATGGCCGACGAAGCCGCGCGCCTGCAACGCGGTCGCCCGACCGTGGTCGAGGAATATGCCGAACTTGGCATTCCCGGCGTCGATTTCCGCCTGATCGCCAAGCCCGACCGGCTGGATCGACTGACCGACGGGCGAGTGCATGTCTATGACTACAAGTCCGGCAAGCCCCCGACCGACGCGCAGGTCCGCCACTTCGACAAGCAGCTTCCACTTGAGGCCGCGATGGTGGAACAGGGCGCGTTCCGGGGCCTTGGCCCCTCAGAGGTCGAAGGCATCAGCTATATCCAGCTTGGCGGCGAGGGTAAGACCGAGACGCGGGACTTCTCCTTGGGATTCGCCGCCGAAACCTGGGCGGGCTTCGTGGAACTGATCGGCCGTTATCTTGGCGGCGAACGCGGCTTTACCGCACGGTTGGCGATGGAGCGGACCGACCACGCCAGCGATTATGACCACCTGTCGCGGCATGGCGAATGGGACACCACCCAGGCGTCCAGCCCGGAAAGGTTCAGCGATGACTAGGCCTGCATTCGACGAGGCGACACTGGCGCAGGTCCGGGCGGCGGATCCGCTGCGCTCGACCTGGCTGACGGCAAATGCGGGTTCGGGCAAGACCCGCGTGCTGACCGACCGCGTGGCGCGGCTGCTTCTGGCCGGAACCGCCCCGGAAAAGATCCTGTGCCTGACCTATACCAAGGCGGCTGCAACCGAGATGCAGAACCGCCTGCTGGCGCGTCTGGGCAAGTGGGCGATGCTGCCCGAAGCGCGCTTGCGTGCGGAACTGGCGCAACTGGGCGAGGACGAGGCCCCCGACCTGCGCGCCGCGCGCCGGCTGTTCGCACGCGCGATCGAAACGCCCGGCGGGCTGAAGGTTCAGACCATCCACAGCTTCTGCGGCGGCGTCCTGCGCCGCTTTCCGATCGAGGCAGGCGTCCCCCACGGCTTTACCGAGCTTGACGACCGCAGCGCCGCCCTGATCCGGTCCGAGATCATCGAGGACATGGCGCGCGAGAATGCGCCCGAGCTGACGGACCTGCTGGCGCTGCATTCGGGCGAGAACCTGGATGGTTTCCTGTCCGGCCTGCGCGGCTTTGAGAACCCCGCCGATCCCGGTGCGATCTGGCGCGCCTGCGGGCTTGAGCCGGGCGAGGACATGACCCTGCTGCTGTCGCGGACCTTCACAGACGGCGCGCTGGTCATTGCCGCGATGATCCCCCATCTGCTGAAAAGCGGCAGCAACGACCAGAAGGCGGCGGCGCGCCTTGCGACCGGCAACTGGACGCGTCCGGGCCTTGCCGAGCTGCTGATCCTTGAAGCCGTGCTTCTTACGGGATCGGGCGCCAAAGACCCCTTCACTGCAAAATACGACAGCTTTCCGACCAAGGCGCTGCGCAGTGGCGCCTGCGCCGAACTGATCGACGATCTGGCGATCCTGATGGAGCGGGTCGAATCCGCTCGCCCGCGCCGCATCGCGCTGAGCCATGCGGCGCGCACGCTGGCCCTGCACCGGTTCGGCTGCGCCTTTCTTGGCCGCTATCGCGCGGAAAAGGCAGTTCGGGGATATCTGGATTTCGACGACCTGATCGATCGCACCGCGCGGCTTCTGTCGGAAAACAGCATGGCGCAATGGGTGCTGTTCCGGCTGGATGGCGGCATCGACCACATTCTGGTCGACGAGGCGCAGGATACCAGCCCGGCGCAATGGCAGGTGATCCAGCGGCTGACGGACGAATTCACCTCGGGGCAGGGCGCGCGAGAGGCGGGGTCGCGCAGCCTGTTCGTGGTGGGCGATCCCAAGCAGTCGATCTATTCCTTCCAGGGGGCCGACATCGCGGTCTTCGAAACCCGTCGCGCGGGTTTTGCCGAGGCATTTGCGGCGGTGATGAACCCGATGCAGGTGCTGGAATTGCGCCACAGCTTCCGCTCATCCACCGCGATCCTGTCGCTGGTCGACCGGGTCTTTGCCGGGGATGCCGCGCGCGGGCTGGGCGATCCGCCCGAACATCGCGCCTTTCGCACGGACATGCCCGGTCGGGTCGACCTGTGGCCCGCGATCCCGAAGCCAGACAAGCCCGAGGCCGGTGACTGGACGGATCCCGTCGACCAGCCCGCCGAGAACTCCGAAACGACCGAACTGGCCCGCGCCGTCGCGCGCGCGATTGCGGGGATCCTGGCGCAGCCGATCCATGACGCCAAGCGCAACTGCATCCGCCGGGTCCGCGCCGGGGACGTGCTGATCCTTGTCCAGCGCCGCTCGGACCTGTTTGCCGAGATCATCGCGGCGCTGAAGATCGCCGGCCTGCCCGTGGCGGGGGCGGACCGTCTGAAACTGGCCGGAGAGATGGCGGTGCGCGACATCCGCGCCGTGCTGTCGGTCCTGGCCACACCCGAAGACGATCTGTCGCTGGCCGCCGCGCTGCGCTCTCCCTTGTTCGGGCTGGGCGAGGAAGAGCTTTACCGTCTGGCGACGAAGCGGAAGAAGGGCGAGTATTTGTGGCGTCGGCTGCGCGACTCCGGTCATCGCGAGGCCGTGGACCTGCTGGCGGATCTGATGCGCTGGACCGGGTTCATGCGCCCCTATGACCTGATCCAGCGCCTGCTGATCCGCCACGGCGGGCGCGAGCGCCTTGTGGCGCGGCTGGGGCCCGAGGCCGAGGACGGCATCGACGAATTGCTGTCCCAGGCGCTGAGCTATGAAAGCAGCGAGACGCCTTCGCTGACCGGTTTCCTAGTCTGGCTCAGCGGCGACGATGTCGAGGTCAAGCGCCAGCCCGGCTCTGCGGGCGAAGATGGCGAGGGGCTGATCCGCGTCATGACCGTCCACGGCTCGAAGGGGCTGGAAAGCCCCATCGTCATCATGCCCGACACGGCCAAGCGCCGCCCCCCGCGCGAAGGGCAGGTGCTGACCATGCCCGACGGGATGCCCCTGTGGCGCGGCAAGAAGGGCGAACGCCCGGATGCAGTCGAGGATCTGGCCGCCGACCTGACCGACCGCCAGCTGCAGGAGCGCAAGCGCCTGCTTTACGTTGGCCTGACCCGCGCAGAAAGCTGGCTGATCGTCGCCGCCGCGGGCGAGACCGGCGTCGACGAAGACAGCTGGCATTCTCTGGTCGCCGCCGGGATCGACCGCGCCGACCTGACCGAGACCCGCCTGCCCGCCGATTGGGGCGGCGAGATCCGGCGCCTGAGCTTTGGCGACTGGCCCGAAACCGCGCCCGAAACGGTGCATGTCGAAAGGTCCATGCCGGTCGAGCCCGGTTGGCTGCGCGCCGATCCGCCAGCCGCGCCGGAAAAGCGCAGGCCGGTTGCCGCGACCTCGTTGGGTGGGGCCAAGGTAATGGTCGCGCAAGGCCAGGGCGATGCCGCGGCCGCGATGCTGTTCGGCACGCGCCTGCACCTGCTTCTGGAGCACCTGCCCGGCCACGACCCCGCGGCATGGCCGGGAATCGCGCGCGACGTGCTGGCCGACGCCGAAGGTGGCCTGCCTGAACCGGTGGCACTGGCAGGGTTGTTGGACGAAGCGCGCGAGGTGCTGACCGCCCCTGCCCTGTCCGCAGTCTTCGACCTGCCCGATGGGGCCGAGGTATTTCAGGAACTCGCGCTGTCCGCGCCTTTGCCGGGCATCGGCATGCTGTGGGGCAAGATCGACCGGTTGGTCGTCACGCCGGACGCGATCCTTGCCATCGACTACAAGTCGAATCGCGACGTGCCGGACCGACCCGAGGCCACGCCCCTGGGCATCCTGCGGCAGATGGCGGCCTATCGCACGGCGCTGCGTCAGCTTTGGCCGGACCGCCCCGTCGCGGCAGCCGTGCTTTGGACGGCGAGCCGCAGCCTGATGCCCCTGCCCGATGTACTGCTTGATGGCATCATTGCGGGCCTTGACCGTGACCCTGTGGGTGCCTAGCTCTTGTGGGACACGTCCTGCCGGGCCCAACCCGGCGTATCGCAGGAGATTTCAATGGCCACTCAAGCCGTTTCCGACGCCGAATTTGACAGCGAAGTCCGCCAGTCCGCGACCCCGGTCGTGGTCGATTTCTGGGCCGAATGGTGTGGCCCTTGCCGCCAGATCGGTCCGGCGCTGGAAGAGCTTGCCGCGGAATATGGCGGCAAGGTCAAGATCGTGAAGGTCAACGTGGACGAGAATCCGGAAAGCCCGGCGGCCCTTGGCGTGCGCGGCATTCCGGCGCTGTTCCTGTTCAAGGACGGCCAGGTCGTCTCGAACAAGATCGGCGCGGCGCCGAAAGCGGCGCTGAAAGCCTGGATCGACGACGCGATCTGATCAGTTTTTAAAGTCGAACAATGGGGGCGGTGGTCAGATGGACCAGCCGCCCCTTTTCATTGCGGCAAGGATGCGCGATCCCGCGTCGGGCAGGGTTGCGTTGATCGCCTTTTCCTGCAGGAACCAATAGATATATCGATCGAATTCCGGCGCATGGCTATCCGCAGCCGCGAGTGCCGCATTTGGCCCCAGATCGGCGACATTCAGCGCGATGTGGTGGAAGTCGATCTGGCCGAACAGCACTGCGGGCTTGCCCAGCAGGAAGCCGTCAAAGGCGACGGCGCTGTTTTCCGTCGCGACAAAGGCGCAATCGCGCAAAAGTGTCATCGTCGTCCCGGTTGCGATACGCAGGTTCGGATGGCGGGCCGCCACCTGCTGCAAGGCCGCATCATCGGCGGCATCATGTGGAATTTTCGGATGAAGCGTCGCCACCACCGGACGGCCTGTCGCGGCGACCTCATCCAGCATCTCGACGGGGCTCATGGTCTGGAAGCTGCGGCAACGGCGCAGCTCGGCCTGCAAGGGCACCAGGATGCTTTCCCCGCGCCTTGGTGGTGCGCCGGGCAGAACCCGATCCCGCAGCCTTTGCACGAACTGGCCGGCCCGCCCGGCATCCACCTGGGCCGGGACGAATTCGCTGCGCGCCACGTCGAATCGCCAGCGCTGCTGCGCCCGCTCGATCTGCCAGAAGGGATAGTGATAGGCGCGTCGAAAGGTCAGCGCGCGGTCATGCGTCGGGGCCTCGGCATGAAACAGCGCATAGCCGTCAAGGTCGGGCGCGCGCCGACGCGCCTCGGCCCCCGTCTCGCACCACTCGACCTGCCAGCCAGCCCCTTCCACCGTGGCCTTCAACACGTTCAGGAAGTTGAAGCTGCCCTCGCTGGCGGACCTCAGCATCGGGGCTTCCAGGTAGATGCGCAGCGTCGTCGGCAGGGTCATCGTCAAAGCCTAGCGGCAGGGGCCGGGTTGCGAAACCCCCGCCCGGCCCATATCTGACGGGCCAAGACCAATGCGGAGAATATGCATGTCCGATGAAAAGTTTCCCGGCTGGCACGGCACCACGATCCTTGCGGTGCGGCGTGGCGGCAAGGTGGTCGTCGCCGGGGATGGTCAGGTCAGTGTCGGCCCGACGGTAATGAAGGGCACGGCCCGCAAGGTGCGCCGGCTGACCCCCGGCGGGCATGACGTGGTAGTGGGCTTTGCCGGCTCGACTGCAGATGCCTTTACCCTGCTTGAGCGGCTGGAGAAGAAGCTTGAATCCGCACCGGGACAGCTGGCGCGGGCCTGTGTCGATCTGGCCAAGGACTGGCGCATGGACAAGTACCTGCGCAACCTGGAGGCCATGCTGATCGTTACCGACGGCAAGGACATATTCGTCGTGACGGGCGCGGGCGACGTGCTGGAACCCGAGCATGACGTGGCGGCCATCGGGTCGGGCGGAAACTTTGCCCTGGCGGCGGCGCGCGGCCTGATGGCAAGCGATCTGGATGCCGAAGACGTTGCCCGCAAGGCGATGGCGATCGCAGCCGACATCTGCGTCTATACGAACGGCAACCTGACCGTCGAGATTCTGGGCTGAAGGGGGCTCTGCCCCCGTCCTGCGGACTCCCCCGGGGTATTTCGGAAACGGTGAATTCAAGGCCGTTTCCAGCATGAAGAGAGGTTTCAACATGAGTGATTTGACGCCGCGCGAGATCGTGTCCGAGCTGGATCGCTTTATCATCGGTCAGAAGGATGCCAAGCGCGCCGTTGCCGTGGCTTTGCGCAACCGCTGGCGTCGTCGCCAATTGGGCGACGATCTTCGCGACGAGGTCTATCCGAAGAACATCCTGATGATCGGCCCGACCGGCGTCGGCAAGACCGAGATCAGCCGTCGCCTGGCCAAGCTGGCGCGCGCGCCCTTCCTGAAGGTCGAGGCGACCAAGTTTACCGAAGTCGGCTATGTCGGGCGCGATGTCGAGCAGATCATCCGCGACCTGACCGATGCCGCGATCATCGAGACGCGCGAACGGATGCGCGAGGAGGTCAAGGCCAAGGCCCACAAGTCCGCCGAGGACCGCGTGGTCGCGGCCCTTGCGGGCGATGGTGCGCGCGAGCAGACCACGGCGATGTTCCGCGACAAGCTGAAGCGGGGCGAGTTGGACGACACGGTCATCGAGCTTGAGCTTCAGGACAATTCGAACCCGCTGGGCATGATGGAAGTCCCCGGCCAGCCTGGCGGAATGGGCGGCATGATGGACCTGTCGGGGCTGATGAAGGCCTTTGGCGGGCGCAAGGTGCGGCGCAAGGTCACGGTATCGGAAAGCTATGAACTGCTGATCGCCGAAGAGGCCGACAAGCTTCTGGACGACGAGGCGGTCAAGGCCGCGGCACTGGAGACGGTGCAGGAGAACGGCATCGTCTTCATCGACGAGATCGACAAGGTCGCTGCCCGGACCGATGCGCGTGGTGGTGATGTCAGCCGCGAAGGCGTGCAGCGAGACCTGTTGCCGCTGATCGAGGGTACGACCGTCTCGACCAAGTATGGCCCCGTGAAGACCGACCATATCCTGTTCATCGCCTCGGGCGCTTTCCACATCGCCAAGCCCTCGGACCTGCTGCCCGAGCTTCAGGGCCGCCTGCCGATCCGGGTCGAACTGCGTCCGCTGACGGAAGAGGATTTCGTCCGCATCCTGACCGAGACCGATAACGCCCTGACGCGCCAGTATACCGCGCTGATGGCGACCGAGGGGGTCGAGGTCGGCTTCACGGAAACCGGCATCCGCGCCCTGGCCCGGATCGCCGCCGAGGTGAACGGTTCGGTCGAGAATATCGGTGCGCGCCGGCTTTACACCGTCATCGAACGCGTCTTCGAGGAGCTGTCCTTCGGCGCCCCCGATCGCTCGGGCGAGGCGGTGACGGTGGACGAGGCCTTTGTCGAGAAGCACTTGGGCGACCTTGCCCGTTCGACGGACCTGTCACGCTACGTCCTGTGACGGAACTTCCGGCTGCTGCGATCGTTGAGGGTGGCAGCAGCTTGGGGAGTACTCATGGGCTATATCATCAGCGCGATCATCTTCGCACTGGACGTCTGGGCGATCGCTTCGATCATCAACACGAATGTCCAGACTTCGACCAAGATCATCTGGATCGTGCTGGTGGCGGTCCTGCCGGTGCTGGGGCTGATCATCTGGTGGTTCGCCGGACCCAAGGCCAATTACGGTTCATGACTTCGCGGCCCATCGGGCCGCGTTTTCGTCAGCGCCGCAAATAGACGTAATAGGCGCCCTCGCCACCATGGCGGCGATGGGCAGGCCGCACCTGCAGGACAAGGGGTGCCAGCGGTGCCATGTGCAGCCATAGCGGAACATTGTGGCGCAGCGCGCCCGGGCGGACTGGCAGGGGCGCATCCGGCCCGCCTTCGCGTCCCTTGCCGGTGATGACCAGCACCAGACGCAGCCCCGAGGTATGGGCATTCATCACGAAACGGATCAGATTCGGCTGGGCGACGCTCAGCGTCATGCCGTGCAGGTCGATCCGCGCTTCGGGAGCAAGCTTGCCCTGGTTCATCCGGCGATGGGTCTTGTGATCCATCCGCAACGGGTGCTCGCGCACCGACTGGGCGGGATGCGAGGACAGTTCGATCCGGGTCGAGGCCGACTTCAACGGACGCGCCCCGATCCGGAAATCGTCCAGCGGCATCAGGTCGGGCCGGGACGCCGCCGGTGGCAAGGGCTTTACCTGCGGGGTCGAGATCAGGGTATCGGGAAGCGGGGCAGCATCGCTGCGACGGGGGTGCAGCGGCACCGCGGTCGAGGCGACGCGGGACCAAAGGGCCTTTTCATCGGCCGAAAGGCCCCTGCGCCGTGCCATCACGCAGTGGCGACAAGCTGCCAGTTCGGATCCTGCGAACCCATCTGGCGCGCGAAGGTCCAGGTGTCACGCTGCTTGCGCGCGGCCTTGGGATCGCCGTCGACAACATTGCCCTGGGCATCGCGGGTTGCAACGATCATCTCACCCACGAAGCGGATCGAGATTTCAGCCTGCCGGGTCGCGGGATTGAACTCGGCGGCGGTCAGCGCGGTTTCACGCGTGCCCAGGTACTGCGCCTCGGTCGTCAGGCCCCGGGCCTTGCGATCGGCGATGACGCTTTCGAAGGCGGCGGCGACCGGAGGGGCCAGGAAGGCACGCACCTCGGAAATATCGCCGCGCTCGAAAGCCATCAGGATCATTTCATAGGCGGCTTTCCCGCCTGAAAGGAATGGGCCGACGGCGAAATCGGGCTCGACCTGCTTCATCGCGGCCAATGCGCGCGCATTGGCGCTGCCCGGCTCGGCATGGTCGTCGATATCGTTGTCAAAATGGTCCGGCGTCCCTTCGACGACGTCGAAGCGGCGGGGGGGCGACGTTTCGTCCGGGACTCGCGGGGCTTCGAAGCCGTCCCGCGTGCCAAGGACACCCCGCAAACGCAGGATCAGGAAAACGGCGATCGCGGCTAGAACAAGAAGTTGCAGCATGGGGTTCGACATCAACGGTCCTGGGAGAGCTTTCTTACTGGGCGTCAAATACCTATGTAGGGTGCAGGGAAGGCCAAGTCCAGTTGACCGCCCGGAGAAGTCTGAAGTTAAGGGGGCGCCCATGTGGCTGCTATTGCCATTCGTGATCCTGCCGATCGTCGAGATCGCGCTGTTCATCCAGGTCGGCGGAGCGATCGGGGTCTTGCCGACCATCGCGCTGGTCGTGCTTTCGACGCTGGGGGGAACCGCCGTGATGCGCCGTCAGGGCGCGCTGGCGATGCTGGACGTGCAGCGGGCCATGCAGGAATTCCGTGACCCGGCCGCGCCGATGGCGCATGGCGCGCTGATCATGATCGCGGGGCTTCTGCTGATCGTGCCGGGACTTTTCACCAGCGCCCTTGGTCTTCTGCTGCTGATCCCCGCGGTGCGGGAACTGGTCATGCGCTGGATGGGGCGCCGCATCGGCGTGTCCGGCACGGGCTATGGCTATCGCGCGCCGGGTCGCGACAGCGATTTTGCCGGAGATTACCCTGCGGGTTTCCGACGCGGTTCGTCCCGTGACGGGGTGATCGACGGCGAGTATTCGGTCCAGGACGATCCGCCTGCCCCGGTGCGCGAGGGTCTGACCGACGGGCGGACGCAGGGTGGGACTGGCGGAAAGTCGGGGTGGACCCGGCATTGAGCGCCGCCCGCCACAGTGCTAGAACGCCCCGCAAAGCAGGGAGACCCCAATGAGCGAAGAAACCAATACCGGCGTGCCGAATGGCGCCCAGCCCGCCGTCCGCATGCAGATCCTGACCCAGTACATCCGCGACCTGTCCTTTGAGAATGCCGTCGCGCAAAAGGGTCTGCCTTCGGGCGAGGTCCAGCCCGAGATCGCGGTGCAGGTCAGCCTGGATGCCCGCAAGCGGCAGGTCGAGAACCAGTACGAGGTGGTCTGCAAGTTCCGTGTGCAATCCACCAACTCCAAGGACAAGTCGCCGATCTTCCTGTGCGAGCTGGATTACGGCGGGATCTTCCATGTCGAGGGCGTGCCCGAGGACCAGCTGCATCCCTTCCTGATGATCGAATGCCCGCGGATGCTGTTCCCCTATGTGCGCCGCATCATCTCGGACATGACGCGTGATGGCGGCTTCCCGCCCTTCAACATGGACCCGGTCGATTTCGTCGCGCTGTATCGCCAGGAAATCGCCCGCCGCGTCCAGGCCGAGCGCCCCGCCGACCAACAGCTGTCCTGAACGATCGGGACTTGATCTCGCGGCCCGTTTCCTCTCGGAAGCGGGCCATTTCATTTTCTGGCATCCGTTGCTCGCGGCGGCTAGCCTTTGCCGATCGGCGGGGATGGGTTGATGACAAGGCGCGTGACACGGGCGTGGCAAAGGATGCTTTCCGGGCGGCGGCTGGATCTTCTTGACCCGACGCCTTTCGATATCGAAATCGGCGACATCGCGCATGGCTTGTCCTTCGTCGCCCGCTGGAATGGGCAGACGCGCGGCGACTGGGCCTATTCCGTGGCCGAACACTCGCTTCTGGTCGAGGAAATCCACCGGCGCACCGAACCCGAGACTGCGCCGATCTGGCATCTGGCGGCATTGCTTCACGATGCGCCGGAATATGTGATCGGGGACATGATTTCCCCGGTCAAGGCGGCATTGGGGCGCGAATACGGTGAAATGGACGCGCGCCTGACCGCGGCGATTCACCGTCGATTCGGATTGCCCGCGCAATTGCCAAAACCGGTCAAGGCTGCGATCAAACGCGCCGATCGGGTTTCCGCCTGGCTTGAGGCGATTCAGATCGCCGGATTTTCAAGGGCCGAAGCGGATCGGTTGTTTCCCGTCCCGGATTCCGAATTGCTGCAAGGCCTGGAAATCAGGCTTCGCCCTCCGGTAGAAACGCGGAATGCCTATCTTGAGCGTTTTCAGGCCGTGATCGCGGAAATCGATCGCCAGCCGAAATGAAATGCTCCGCCCAAGGGCGGAGCATTGTAATCAGATCTCAAGATCTTCAAGCTTGCGACCGGCGTCCAGCGCCTCGATGACCCAGCGCGGCTTGCGTCCGCGGCCGGTCCAGGTGGCCTGGGGATCGGCAGGATTGGCGTATTTCGGTGCGACCTTGCTGCGGTTTTGCTTGGCATCCGCCAGATCGGCGAGGCTGAAGCCAAACTCGCGCGCCGCATTCTCGACTGCGGCAATCGCTTCGCGTTTACGGCGATCCTCAAAGGTCGAAATCGCTTTCTCGACCTTGTTGCGAAGATCGCGAAGTTCGCGAAGGGACATTTTGTCCAGGTCCAATTCCATAATTCTCATTTCCTGAGGGGTATTTCACTTACGCGGATATATTACGCGATATATTCGCTTGCATGCAAGAAAGACTGCGCGTCCGATTATCTTGGGCTGCGCTTGGCCAGAATGCGCTGAAGCGTCCGGCGATGCATATGAAGCCTGCGTGCCGTTTCACTGACATTTCGTTCGCATTGCTCATAAACACGCTGGATATGTTCCCAGCGCACGCGATCCGCGGACATCGGCGATTCCGGCGCGGGGGGAAGAACCTCGGTCGTGCTGGAAATCAGCGCGCGCATCACCTCATCGGCATCGGCGGGCTTGGACAGGTAATCGGTTGCGCCCATTTTCACTGCCGCGACTGCGGTGGCGATGGCGCCATATCCGGTCAGGACCACGATTCGCGCATCCGCCCGCGCTTCGCGCAACGCATCGACGACATCAAGGCCGTTGCCGTCCTCAAGCCTCAGATCGACCACGGCATAGGCGGGAGGGCTGGATTGCACGATGGCGCGCGCGTCGGCGACTGACCCTGCCATCGCGACCTCGAATCCGCGTTTTTGCAACGCGCGCGCCATACGGCCCAGAAAGATTTCGTCGTCATCAACCAATAGCAGGCTGGGATCGGGTCCGATATTCTGGCTTTCGGCCATGTCCAATTACCCCTGAATAACCGGCGGCCTTCTAGGCCCATTCCCTTGCCGGGTCAAATGCCGGTCAGGTGATCGCGGGACAAGTTGCCTTGCGGTTGAAGGAAACGGAAAGCCTGCGTATCTAGCCGTGGTTTTCCAAGCAGGAGAAGTCGGGTGTTTATCGGCCTTGTCTCTCGACGTTTCGATTTCCTTCCCGGCCAGCCGGGACCAGAGCCGATCCGTCTGCGCACCTTGATGCTGCTGCGTTGGGTGGCCATTGCCGGGCAGTCCTGCGCGGTGGCTGTCGCGTTGATGATCGGGGCGCATCTGGTCCTGGGGCCGGTTCTCATGGTCATCGGGCTTGCGATTCTGGTGAACGTGGCGCTGATGCTGCGCGGATCGCGGCGCATCACCCCCTATGAGGCTGCCTGGCAACTTGGCTTCGACCTGGCACAGATCGCGACGTTGCTGTCGTTGACGGGCGGTTTGACCAACCCCTTTGCGCTGCTGCTGCTGGCCCCGGTCACGGTTGCCGCCACCACCCTGCCCGGCCGGCAACTGGTTGCGCTGGGGATCGCCACCATCATCATGGTGACCCTGGCCGGCAATTTCGCGCGTCCGCTGACCTTTACCGAAGGGCCGGTCCTGACGCTCAGCGATCCCCTGCTGGTCGGGAACTGGTGCGCGATCATCATCGGGGCACTGTTCTTCGCTTTCTATGCCCGCACCGTGACGGCAGAGATCAGCGCGACCTCGGACGCTCTGTTCGCCGCGCGCATGGCGCTGGAGCGTGAACAGAAGCTGCAGCATCTGGGCGGCGTCGTCGCGGCGGCGGCGCATGAAATGGGCACTCCGCTGGCCACGATCAAGCTGGTCAGCGCCGAGTTGGCCGACGAGATCTCCGAAGCGATGCCCGACCGGACGGATCTGGGCGAGGATTTGGCCCTGCTACGGAAATCGGCGGAACGCTGCGCCGCGATCCTGCGCTCGATGGGCAGTGCGGGGCGCGACGACCTGCTGATCCATCAGGCTCCCCTGCGCGCGGTGCTGGAAGAGGCCGCGGCGCCCCATCGCGATCGGGGCGTGCGCATCCGGATCGAGACTCCGGGCCAGCCGGTCACGATCCGGCGTGATGCGGCGCTTATCCACGGCTTGCGCAACCTGATCCAGAATGCCGTCGATTTCGCCAATGCCGAGGTTCTGGTCGAGGCCAGTGTCGGTCGGCGCGAGTTGCGGCTGCGTATCGCCGATGACGGGCCGGGTTTTCCGCCCGCGCTATTGCCGCGGATCGGCAGTCCCTTCCTGACCACCCGGCCGCGGGCCGAAGATGGGCGCAGTTATGAAGGCATGGGACTTGGCCTGTTCATCGCCAAGACCTTGCTTGAGCGCGCGGGTGCGGATGTGCGCTTCGGCAACCGCCAGCGCGGCGCGCAAGTCACCGTCACCTGGCCGCGCGGGCTGATCGAGGCCGAGGATCGCGGCGCTTTGGGGGAAAACCCCCAGATCACCGGCTAGGGCAGGATTAACTCTTTGTTCAGCATCTCGGGCTAGCTGTGGAATCGAGTGATTCCCCGGACAGGTCGCCCCATGCTGACACAGTTCCTGATCGCCTTCGCCGCCGCGCTGGTTGCGGTGGTTCTGGCATGGGGGCTTGCGGCGGGCCTTGCCCGGCGCAACCGGGTCCCGGCCCCCCGCCTGCGCCTGGAACGAGAGCTTGAGCCGATCGTGTTCCTGTTCAGGGATCGCCAGCTTGTCGATGCCACCGCCCCCGCCCGCGCGCTTCTGACCGTGCTTCCCGGGGAAGGAGACTGGCAGCGCTTGCTGTCCTGGCTGGCCGTCCGAATGCCGGATTCAGTCGACCCGCTGAAGGATATCGGACGGCTTTGCCGAGTCGAGATCGCCAGCCGGGATTCGGGTCTTGCCGGACTGCGCCTGCTGGCAGAGGAAGTGGGCGACGGGTTGTTGCGACTGACGATCGCCGATCCCATGGCCGAGAACGCGGGTATCGTCGTCGATTCCCTGACGCTGGCTGCCATGCAGCATGAGCTGGAGATCCTGCGCAGCACGATGGATCGTTCGCCCATGCTGGCCTGGCGGCAGGATGAACAGGGTCAGGTCACCTGGGCGAACTCGGCCTATCTGCAGCTTGCGGACGCGGTGGCGCAGGGGCAGACGTTGTGGCCGCTGCCCCAATTGTTTCAGCTGCCCCCACGAACCGAGGCGGTGCAAACCGCGCATGGTGCGTCCCAGCGCGTGCAGATCCAAAGCGAGCGGCAATCCCGCTGGTATGATTGCCACGCTCATGACGTGGCCGACCAGACCGTGGCGATTGCCCTGCCCGCCGATGCGGCGGTCCGCGCGGAACGCAGCCTGCGGGAATTCGTGCAGACGCTGACCAAGACATTTGCCGACCTGCCGATCGGGCTGGCCATATTCGACCGCGATCGGAACCTGCAGCTTTTCAATCCTGCGCTGATCGACCTGACCGGGCTTGCCATCGGCTTCCTGACCGCGCGGCCCACGCTTTACGCCTTTCTCGACCGCCTGCGCGAGGCGCGGATGGTGCCCGAGCCCAAGGATTACCGCAGTTGGCGGCAGCGGATGAACACGCTGGAGATCGCCTCGGCCTCGGGGCGTCATGTCGAAACATGGTCCCTGCCCGGCGGCCAGACCTATCGCGTGACGGGGCGGCCGCATCCCGATGGCGCGCTGGCATTCCTGTTCGAGGACATTACCTCGGAAATCTCGCTGACGCGCAAGTTCCGCGCCGATATCTCGCTGGGGGCTGAGGTGCTGGACGGGCTTGACGATGCCGTCGCCGTCTTTGCCGCGAATGGCGACCTGCTGCTGTCGAACCGCGGCTATGTCGAGCTTTGGGGCGGTGCCGCGCGGGCCGGGGTCGAGGATCAGGTCGCGCGCTGGTCCGCGTCCTGTGGCGAAAGCCCCGGCCTGAACACGCTATGCCAGTCCGTCCGCGCACCTTCGTCCGCTGGACCCTTGCGGGGGGCGCTGGTCGGCCCTGCGGGGGGGCTGCTGGCCTGGTGCCTGCGCCCATTGTCCGGCGGGCGGGTCATGCTGAGCTTTCAGCACCCGGTCGCTGAGGATCAGCAGGCATCCGGGCAGGTCGTGGATGCGGACACGCGGATGGTGCCCGGCTGAGACGGGGATATTGCATGCCGGGCGATCCTGTGGTCCATCCAACTGGAACGCCCCGCAAGACGAGAGACGCGATGCACACAGCTCCGGCGATGGACAAGATATCCGGGCATGACGTGTTGTTCGTCATGGCCGTCGACGCCGAATATGGTCCGCATCTGCGCCGCCGCATCTCACCGCTGATGACCGGCGTCGGCCCGATCGAGGCGGCGGTGGTGCTGACCGGGGCGCTCGCGGCGTTGCGACATGCGGACCGGCTGCCGGATCTGGTCGTGTCGCTGGGTTCGGCAGGATCGCCAAGCCTGGCGCAGGCGCAGGTCTATCAGGTCGGGGCGGTCGAGTATCGCGACATGGACGCCTCGGCCCTGGGCTATGCCAAGGGCGAGACGCCATTTCTGCAACTGCCCGTCCGTGTCCCGCTGCCGCATCGCATCCCGGACCTGCCCGCAGCTTCGCTTGCGACCGGCGGCAGCGTGGTCAGTGGCGCGGCCTATGATGGTATCGAGGCCGAGATGGTGGACATGGAGACCTTCGCCATTCTGCGCGCGTGCCAGTCCTTCGGCATCCCGATGATCGGCCTGCGCGGCATTTCGGACGGCGTTTCGGAGGTCAGGCAATTGTCCGACTGGACGCAATACCTGCATCTGGTCGACGAGCGTCTGGCAGAAGCGGTCGACCTGCTCGCCCAGGCGCTGGAGCGGGGCCTGATGTCGAAGCCGCGCGTCTAGACGGGCAATCGCGGCCTGATCCCGACAGCCGTTTTCCTGAGGCGGCTCATCAGCTTTTTCCCTAGCGTCGTCTTTGGCGCCGCCAATCGGATGATCGACCTTTGCAGGGCGATGGATCGCTCCATTTCAGTCGGGACATTGTCGCGCGGGCCTGTCGGGGGAAAATGAAAATGGCGCCCCGAGGGACGCCATAATCACACAGGCACTGCGCCGGGTTCAGCCCTTCTTCAGGCACCGGTTCCCCAGCAGTTCGGCGATCTGGACCGCGTTCAGCGCCGCGCCCTTGCGCAGGTTGTCCGAGACGATCCACATGTTCAGGCCGTTCTCGACGGTCACGTCCTGCCGGATGCGGCTGATGAAGGTCGCGAAATCGCCGACACATTCGACCGGGGTCGAGTAGCCGCCCGGTTCGCGCTTGTCGATGACAAGAATCCCCGGTGCCTCGCGCAGGATGTCGCGGGCCTCGTCCTCGTCCAGAAAATCCTCGAACTCGATGTTCACCGATTCCGAGTGACCCACGAAGACCGGCACGCGAACACAGGTCGCGGTCACCTTGATCGACGGGTCGACGATCTTCTTCGTCTCGGCCGTCATCTTCCATTCTTCCTTGGTGTCACCGCTGTCCAGGAAGACGTCGATCTGCGGGATCACGTTGAAGGCGATCTGCTTCTGGAACTTCTTCGGCTCGACTTCCTGACCGGGGACATACATGCCCTTGGTCTGGTTCCACAGCTCGTCCATGCCGTCTTTCCCCGCGCCCGAAACGGACTGGTAGGTCGAGACTACGACGCGCTTGATGCGGGCGCGATCATGCAGGGGCTTGAGCGCGACAACCATCTGAGCAGTCGAACAGTTGGGGTTCGCGATGATCATCTTGTTGCGGTAGTCCTCGACCGCGTCCGGGTTCACTTCCGGCACGACCAGCGGGATCTGGGGATCATAGCGATAGAGCGACGAGTTATCGATGACCACGCAGCCTTGCGAAGCGGCAATCGGGGCATAGATCTTGGTCGCGTCCGACCCGATCGCAAACAGCGCGATATCGTAGCCGGTGAAGTCGAAGCCCTCGATATCCTTGCACTTCAAAGTCTTGTCGCCAAAGCTGACCTCTGTGCCAAGGCTCCGGCGCGAAGCCAGAGCAACAACCTCATCGGCAGGGAACTCGCGCTCGGCGAGAATGTTCAGCATTTCACGGCCCACGTTCCCCGTGGCGCCGGCGACAACGACCTTGTAGCCCATCTGGGGGTCTCCTCATCTAAGGACGAGGAGATATAGGTCAGGAAACCGGGAAAAGGAAGCGGTTTCCGTGGGCTAATCAGCGGATATGCCGGATGCGTTGGTCATTTTTAAGTAGATTTGACACGAATTCTGCCTCTTTGCCGAAGTCATGCGGCACTTTGCCCGCATCCCGACTGCCTGACAGCGATAATGAGGCAAAGAAATCAAAGCCGTAAAGCTCAAGCCCCGCCGCGGGCGAGCGTGCGATCAGGTCGATCATCATCGCGCCCGTGGTCGGCGGGGCGTCCAGCCGGTCGCGCAAAGCCGCGAAGTCGCCCAGCGGATGCAGGTAGAAACCGGGGCTGCTGGCCGATTCCCAATCCAGTCGCTTGCGCTTGTGCGACATCCACAGGATGCGGGCCGGACCGATGCGGTCGCGGTCTGCCTGACGCAGACGCATCGCCAGCGCCAGCCAATCCGTCCGGCGTCCGTGGCTTTCGGGGCTGGTCATCGGCGCGCGGTTGATGCGGATGACCAGATCGGCGGCATCGATGCGTTCGCCATTGCGGCTTTCGGCCAGAGCGCGGGCATTTCCGACCAGCGCCAAGCGTTTGCCGGCAAGATCGCTCAGCAGGCGCGACTGGGGCACGGAAAGCCGCTGCAGCGCGTCCTCGTCCCGCAGGGTCCGCGCGAGCAGGAAGCCAAGCCGGTTCATCCGAGCAGCTTTCGATAGACGGCGACGATGGCGCGGGCCTCGTCTTCGATCGAGTGGTTGGCTTCGACATTGGCGCGGGCGGCGCGACCGGCGGCGATGCGCGCCGCGTCGTCATCCAGCCAGTGGGCCAGCGCATCGGCAAGCGAACGGGCGTCGTCACGGGCGACCAGACTGCCCGTCTCGCCATCGCGGATCAGGGTTTCGAAGGCGCCGACGCCGCGGGGCGCGACCACGGGAACGCCGCAGGCCATGGCCTCAAGCGGGGTCAGGCCGAATCCCTCCCATCGGGCCGGGGCGGCGAAAAGATCGATGGCCTGATAGTTCTGGACCACCTCCTCCCACGGAACCTCACCAAGGAAGCGGATCCGATCCGCCAATCCCGCCGCACTGATCCGAGCCATAAGCTCGTCGGTGAACTTCTGGTTGTCGGCGGTGACGCGGCCGGTGAAGATCAGCTTTGCCCGCGGGCGCGAGGGGAACAGGTCCAGAGCGGCTTCGACCAGCAGGTCGACGCCTTTTTGCGCGCGGATGCGCCCGAAACAGCCGATCACGATGTCCTGCGGGGCAAAACCCATGCGCGCGCGCAGGGCTTCGCGCTGGTCCGAAGGGTGAAAGACGGTCAAATCGACCCCATGCAGGATCACTGTCGCCGGGCGCTCAAGATAACTGGCGGCCTGGGGCGAGGTCGCGATCAGGGCGTCCTGCTGGCGGATCAGCCAGCGGGTGAAGCCGGTATGGGCGCGCTGCGCCGCCGACGTGAAGAGCAGCCGATAACGGCGCCCCAGCAGCCGGCGCAGGATCAGGCCCAATGCCATTTCGGTGTTCCGGCGCGCGTGCCAGACGCGCCAGCGGTCGCGCGGCAGCGTCGCCGCGCGGGTCAGCGGGATATGCGGCAGCTCGGGCGGCAGGCCGGGGCCGGTGGTGACGATGCCGATCATCCTCGACTGGATCGGGATCAGCCGCACGACCGTGGCCGTGACGCCCGACAGGCGACGTTTCAGGTTGGGCGCGACGACGTCAATTTCGTGCATGGCGATCCTCGGGACTGAACAGATAGAAAACCAATCCGATCGCCAGAGGTATCAGGAAGAACATGAAAATGTAACCGTAAGCCGCCGGGGGCTCATGCCGGGCCGAGGTGGCCAGATAGACCGGCCGCGACAGGAACTGCATCACCCCGACCCCGGCGATCGAGATCATGTTGAGAAAGGTGATGCCGCGCCCGACCAGGTGATGGGGCAGGAAGGCGCGCCCGTGCGACATGATCAGCGAATAGGAACTGTCCGAGATGCAGACCATGACCAGCAGCGTCGCCGACAGCCCAAGGCTGGTGCCCGGCGCCAGCATCAGCGTGGTCAGCACCAGGCACAGCAGGACGGTATTGGCGATCGAGGTGCGCTTGTCGGACCCAAACAGCCGCACGATCCAGCCGACCGACAGGTTCGCCGTGACCATCGCGACCCCCATGCCCAGCGTGACCCAGCCGATCGCATAGTCGCTGGCGCCGAAGACCTCGGCCAGATACGGCCCGGCCCAAAGCCCTCGGATGCAGGCGGATGCAGCATAGGTGACGCCCAGAAGCGGCAGGATGAACCACAACTCGCGCACTTTCAGCAGGTCGCGCAGCCGTGCCGGAGGCAGCTTGCCCGCGGGACGGTCGGGGTTCCTGACGCAGGTGAAGACGGTCAGCGCGACGGCCAGGGTAACCAGCATCAGCGCCAGCAGCGTCTCGCGCCAGCCGAGCTGGTTGCTGACCCAGACCAGCGGAGCCGCACCCAGCATGTTGCCCAGCGATCCAAGTCCCACGACCGCGCCATTCGCCGCGCTCAGCGATGCCGGGGGCAGGGTCCGGGCAAATATGAAGAAACTGCCCATCATCACCGGGGCGCAGCCGACGCCCAGCAACGCCATCGCCAGATGGACATGCCAAGGGGCGGTCGCCAATGAGAAGACCAGCGCGCCACCCGCTCCGCCGAGACCCAGCAGGACGGCGACGGTCTCGCGTGGGCCAAAACGGTCCAACGCCCAGCCGACCGGCACCTGCATCGCGGCAAAGGCGATATACCAAAGCCCGGAAGACAGGGCCAGATCTGCCGGACCCGCGCCAAGCTCGGCGTGAAGCGTCGGTGCAAGC
This sequence comes from Paracoccus broussonetiae, assembly GCF_031854425.1. Taxonomy (NCBI): domain Bacteria; kingdom Pseudomonadati; phylum Pseudomonadota; class Alphaproteobacteria; order Rhodobacterales; family Paracoccaceae; genus Paracoccus; species Paracoccus broussonetiae. The sequence continues at coordinate 124,394 of NZ_JAVRQI010000009.1, forward strand.
ACTGCCAGGAATGCGCGGTAGAACTGGCTGAGCGTATAGCCCAGCACAAGGGACAGAAGTCCCGGCGACATGATCCAGCGCATTTTCTGGTCCCTCGGTTGCGGCCGGCAAGCTGCGTCAGCGGCCTGCCAAGTTCAAGCCGTGGCGATCACGCGGCGGCAAGGCGTGCGGGCGCCTCGCGCACGGGCAGATGGATCAGGGCGCTGAAGGCACCGACACCGACGCCGATCCACCAGACCATGGTGTAGTCGCCATAGGCATCATACATCTTGCCGCCCAGCCAGACCCCCAGGAACGAGCCGAGCTGGTGGCTGAGGAACACGAAGCCGTAAAGCGTCCCCATGTAGCGCAGCCCATAGATATAGGCGACAAGACCCGAGGTCAGCGGCACCGTCGCCAGCCACAGCGCCCCCATCACGACCGAAAAGATGACGACGCTCGTCGGCGTGATCGGCATCAGAATGAAAGTCGCCGCCGCAATCGTCCGCAGGGTATAGACGCCCGCCAGCAGGTATTTCTTGCTGTAGCGCTTGCCGAGCCACCCCGCGAAGATCGCCCCCGCGATATTGGCCAGCCCGATCAGCGAAATCGCCGCAGCCCCGAGCGCCGAGGTCGTGGTGATGCCTAGGCTTGCCAGGGTTCCGGTCGGACTGATCGGCCCGCACATCTCGGTAATCATGGCGGGGAAATGGGCGGTGATGAAGGCCAGCTGATACCCACAGGAAAAGAAGCCCGCGAAGATCATCAGATACGAGGGGTCGGTAAAGGCGCGCTTCAGGACGCTGCCCATGCTTTCCTCAAGCTCGGATCGTGGGGCGGGCTTGCCGTCGCCCAGAAGCGGCAGGAAGAACAGGCAGGCCAGCACCAGGACGCCAAAGATGATGAAGACCGACTGCCAGGAATAGAAGCCCAGCAGCGCCTCGGCCAACGGCGCGCCGAAGACCTGTCCGGCAGAGCCTGCCGCCGTGGCGATGCCAAGCGCAAGGCTGCGATTTTCGTCGCTGGAAGCGCGGCCGATGATCGCAAGGATGACGCCAAACCCGGTTCCGGCGATGCCAAAGCCGACCATCACCTCCAGCAGCTGCATCGTCGCGGGGTCGGTGGCATGGGCGGTCAGGATCAGCCCGGCGGAATACAGGAACGCCCCGATGATGATCGACCAGCGATCACCCCAGCGTTCGCCAAGTGCGCCGAAGATCGGCTGGCCAATGCCCCAAGCCAGGTTCTGGATCGCGATCGCCAGGCTGAACTCGGCCCGTGGCCAGCCGAATTCGCTGGCGATCGGGATCTGGAAGACCCCGAAACTGGCCCGTAGGGCAAAGTTGATCAACAGGATGAGCGAGCCGCCGATCAGGACCGGCGTGAACAAAGAGGCGCGGGAGGCGTTCGTCATCGGCATCATCCTTGGTATGGCAGTCGATTCCTGCGCGGGAGTTTCGACAAGGTCAATGGTCCGTCTGGGGTCTAGCGGGGCCTGAGACCAAGTTTCATCGCCGCGCCGGTCCCCGCCAGCCGTCCCGAAGCCAGGCAGGCGGTCAGCAGATAGCCCCCGGTCGGGGCTTCCCAGTCCAGCATCTCGCCCGCGGCGAAGACGCCCGGCAGGACCGACAGCTCCAGCCGCTCGCCCAGGGCTTCGGCCATGATTCCCCCAGCCGACGATATGGCGCGATCAAGCCCTGCCGCCCCGTCATGGCGAAGCGGCAGGGATTTCGCGGCTGCGGCCAACCCGTCGGGATCCGCGGGCAGGGGCTGCCCCCATTCCATCAGCAGCGCCGCACGCATGGGGTCGCCCAGCACCCGCCGGATCCGGTTCCCGACGGAAAGACGCGCTGGCGCGCGATAGAAGCGACGCGCAAGCTCGGCCAGCGGCAGGTCGGGGGCAAGGTCGATCCGTCCGTCCTGGCCGTCCCGCAGGGCCTGCGCGATTTCGTAGATACCGCCACCCTCGACGCCCTGGGCAGTCACCACCCATTCGCCGCGGCTGACCAGTGCGCCCGCGCTGATCGCGGTGCCCTTGACCGCCTGTCCGAAATGCCGGGTCATCGCGGCGGACCAGTGAACGCGGAATCCCATGTTCGCGGGGCGGAACGGCGCGATCCGAACGCCCTGCCCGGCCAGCCACGGGATCCATGTGGCATCCGACCCCAGCCGTGGCCAGCTTGCGCCGCCAAGGCCAAGGACTGCGACATTGGGGTCCAGCAGGACAGCGCCGTCCGGGGTGTCGAAGCGCCAGGCCTGCCCTTCGAACCCGGTCCAGCGCCAGCGGGTGCGAAGATCGACCCCCTGCCCCCGCAATCGCGAAAGCCAGGCCCGCAGCAGGGGCGAGGCCTTCATCCCGACCGGAAAGACGCGGCCGGTCGAACCGGTGAACATCTCGATCCCCAGCCCCTTGGCCCAGCGGATCGCCTCGGCCGGGCCGAACTCGTCGATGCCAAGGGCGTGGCCTGCGACCTGCCCGACACCTTGCAGCATGGGACCGTGCAGGCGCCGGCTGAAGGCGTCCCGCCCCTCGTTCTTGGTCAGGTTCAGGCCCGACTTGCCCGCCATCAGGAATTTTCGGGCCGGGGTCGGCATGGCCTCGGCCACCAGAACGCGTGCGCCCTGCCCGGCCAGCACCTCGGCCGCCATAAGGCCCGCGGGGCCGGCACCGACGATCAGCGCATCGACCCGCGTGGCAGCGTTCACCGCCCGCCCCGCGGCATCATGCAAAGCCGCAGCAGCATCCGCTCCATCACCGCAAGGGCTGGCGCGCGGGATGCCGAGCGCAGGGAAAGGTCGGTGTCGATCAGCTGGTGAATGGCATCCTCCAGCGCGCGCATTCCCCATACCTGCGCCTGCCGCAGCATCCGGTCGCGCCGAGGGCCAAAGACGGGCGGGCGCAGGCGCGCCAGACCGGCCCCCGGCCCACCGGGATCGGACGAGGCGGCATGAAGGGCCCGGAAATGGCGCAACGCGGCGATGCAAAGCGTGACGGGCAGGATTCCCTGCGCCTCGATCCGCCGCATCAGCAGAGCAAATTCACGAGCGCGCCCCTCGGCCACGGAATCGATCAGCTCGTCCACCTCGGCCTCGATCGTCGCGGGGGCAAGATCGGCGATCTCGGCCGGGGTCAGCGGCGTCGGGTCGCCATGCTTGTAAAGGCCGATCTTTTCCACGGTCTGGCGAAAATCGCCGGGATCGAGCGCGCGACTGAGCAGTGCAAGGTCGCGCATGGCATCGCGCGGCACTTCGCGCAGGCCCGCTTCGGCCAGCCAACGGGTGATCTCTTCCTCGCCGGGTGGATCGTCATAGATCGGGGCGGTGACCGCGGCGGGATGGGGTTCGAACAGCTTGCGCAGGGCCGAGGACTTGGACAGCCCGCCCGCGGCCACGACAATGACTGCGTCCCCGCTGCGCCAATCGGCGATTGCCGCCGCGATGGCCGGGGCGGCTGCATCGGGCGTGTCATCGACCAGCACCAGACGCTGGCCGGGAAAGAATCCCACCGCCTTGACCGCATCCATCAGCGCCGCCGGATCCTTGCGCAGGTCGCCGCCGGGCAATCGGGTCAGGCGCATTTCCTCATCTGCGTTGTCGCCGACCAGCGCCTTGACCGCCTCTGCGCGCTTCAACGCGACGCGCATCGCATCCTGACCATAGATCAGCAGAGCCGGGCGCGTAGGATCTGGGCGCGCAAGATAGCGGGCGATCTCGGCGCCCTTCAGGATCATGGAATCGTCGCGGGATCGACGGCCATCAGCCGTGTCACCACCATGTCGGCCAGCAACCGGGCCAGGCGTTTATGCGCGTCCTGTTCCGCCGCCATTGTCGCGATGGTGGTGCCGGTCGTCGAATACGAGGTAAAGCTGCTGACCTGCCCCCGCGTCACGGGACGTCCGGTGGCCGCCTCGGTCAGGGTAAAGATGACACTGCCGTTCAGGGCGTAACGTGTCGTGACCTCCTCCGGCGTGATCGCTTGGGGCACCACAGCGATGCGCATTTCCCAGTCAAGCTGGTAGGTGGCCGAGGTTTCGGCCCCCATCCGCTCGGCGATGCGGCCGGCAAAGGCGAAATCGTCGGGCGATTTCGGATCGGCCGTGCGAACCTTTCCGAACAGCTTGCCCCCCGTTCCCCCCGGCCCATAGACCGGAGAGAAGCCGCAGGCCGCCGCGATCAGCGGCGCGATAAGCAGCGCGCGCCTAGACCACGACATTGACGATGCGTCCGGGCACGACGATCAGCTTTTTCGGCGCCGCGCCTTCCATGAAGCGCTGGACGGTTTCGTCGGCCAGAACAATGGCCTCGATCTCTTCCTTCGGCATATCTTTCGGCACCTCGATCTCGGCCCGACGCTTTCCGTTGATCTGGATGGGCAGCACCACGCTGTCCGAGACCAGCAAAGCCGGGTCCGCCTTGGGCCAGGCGGCGTCGACCACCATGCCCTGCCCGCCGGCTTTCGACCAGAGCTCTTCGGCAAGGTGCGGGACCATCGGCGCCAGAAGCTGGGCCAGGATTCGCAGCGCCTCGCGGCGGGATTCGCCGCCAGCGGGTGACTTGCCAATGGCATTCGCCAGTTCATAGAGCTTGGCGACGGCCTTGTTGAAGGCAAAGCCCTCGATCGCCTTGGTCACGTCGGCAATGGCGCGATGCGCGGCGCGCAGCAGTTCCTGATCGCCCTCGCCCTCCGGATTTTCGTCGGACAAGCGCCAGACGCGCGCCAGGAACTTGTTCGCGGCCTCGGCTCCGGCGGCGGTCCATTCGACGTCACGCTCCGGCGGGCTGTCGGACAGCATGAACCAGCGCGCGGTATCGGCGCCGAAATTGGCGACGATGTTCACCGGGTCGACGACGTTCTTCTTGGATTTCGACATCTTGGCCGAGGGGATGACCTCGACCGGGCTGCCATCCGCCAGTCTGCCGTCCGTGATGGATTCGGGCAGGTGATAGACCGGACGACCGCGTTCGTCGCGGGTCATGTAGATCTCGTGGGTGACCATGCCCTGCGTGAACAGCGCGTCGAAGGGTTCTTTCGCCGTCTCGGGCAGGTGGCCGGTCTTGACCATCGCGCGGGCGAAGAACCGCGAATAAAGCAGGTGCAGGATCGCGTGTTCGATCCCGCCGATATACTGGTCGACATTCATCCAGTAATCGGCGTCGGCGCGGTCGGTCGGCGTGGTCGCGCGCGGGGCGGTGAAGCGGGCGTAATACCAGGACGAATCGACAAACGTGTCCATCGTGTCGGTCTCGCGCCGGGCGGCCTTGCCGCAGACCGGGCAGGCGACGTTGCGCCAGGTCGGGTGGCGATCCAGCGGGTTGCCGGGCACGTCGAAGGTCACGTCCTGCGGCAGCAGCACCGGCAGGTTTTCCTTTTTCTCGGGGACGGTGCCGCAATCCGGGCAATGGACGACCGGAATCGGGCAACCCCAGTAACGCTGGCGCGAAATGCCCCAGTCGCGCAGGCGGAACTTGGTCACGCCTTCGCCATAGCCCGCGGTCTCGGCATGGGAGATGGCGGCGTTGACCGCGGCTTCGCCCGTCTGGTCGGTTTCGCCCGAGAAGCCGCGCACATAGGTCACGACTTCGGATTTCAGCGGCACATAGGGGGCGGCCGCGACCAACGCGTCGGCCTGTTCCAGCGACATGCCGCGCTCGCCAAAGGTCGCGCGGATCGGCAGGCCGTATTTCTGCGCGAATTCGTGGTCGCGTTCGTCATGGGCGGGCGAGCCGAAGATCGCGCCGGTGCCGTAATCCATCAGCACGAAGTTCGCGATCCAGATCGGCAATTCCCAAGTCGGATCAAGCGGATGGCGCACGGTCAGGCCGGTGTCGAAGCCCAGCTTGGGCGCGGTCTCGATAGCTTCCTCGGTGGTGCCGATGCGGCGGCATTCGGCGCAGAAATCGGCGATCTCGGGCCGGGTCTCGGCCAGCGCCTTGATCAGGGGGTGATCGGGCGACAGGGCAGCAAAGCTTGCGCCCATCAGCGTGTCGGGCCGGGTCGTATAGACCTCGACCGCGTCATAGCCTTGCGGCGCGTTCACCGTCTTGAAGCTGAATTGCAGGCCACGCGACTTGCCGATCCAGTTCTGCTGCATCAGCCGGACCTTTTCGGGCCAGCCGTTCAGGTTGGCCAAGGCAGACAGCAGCTCCTCGGAGTAATCCGAGATGCGGAAGAACCATTGCGTCAGCTCGCGCCGTTCGACCAGCGCGCCCGAGCGCCAGCCGCGCCCGTCTTCGACCTGTTCATTGGCCAGCACGGTCATGTCGACCGGATCCCAGTTCACCATCGCCGACTTGCGATAGATCAGCCCGGAATCAAGGAAATCCAGGAACAGTGCCTGCTGCTGGGCGACATATTCGTCGTCGCAGGTCGCGAATTCGCGGCTCCAGTCGATGGACAGGCCCAGCGGCTTCAGCTGCTCGCGCATGGTTGCGATATTGGCGTAGGTCCAGGTGCGGGGATGGCCGCCCTGCTCCATCGCGGCGTTTTCCGCCGGCATCCCGAAAGCATCCCAGCCCATCGGATGCAGGACTGAAAAACCCTGAGCGCGTTTGAACCGCGCCACGACGTCGCCCATCGTGTAGTTGCGCACATGCCCCATGTGGATGCGCCCCGAGGGATAGGGGAACATCTCGAGGACGTAATATTTGGGCCGTTCGTCCCGGATCGCGCGGAACGTCGCCGCGCTATCCCACGCCTCTTGCCAGCGCGGCTCGCTGATTGCGGGATCATAGGGCATGGGAACCTCCGGGCGTCAGATTGCCCGCAGGGTATTATATGCTGCTTCGCCGCAGGTCCAGCGGGGTCAGAGCTTGCCGTCGCGAACGCGCATCTGGCGGGCGCGGGTCAGGATCGCATCCTCGACCGCGCGGACGGTATCGGGCGCGACTGCGCTGCCGCCCGGTCCCTGCAGCGACACCTTCAGCGCGCGCGCATCCAGCGACGGGTCCGAAACCTTGACGGTCGCGCGATAGGAACGGCCGCCGCCGGGCGGAGTGCCATAGCCGGTGACGATGACCCCGGTGAACGGGTCAATGGTCTGGATCGGCAGGAAGTTGAGGACCTCGAGGCTGGCATTCCAAAGGTAGCGGTTCACCGCGACCGTGTCGTTCGAGCTGCGGCGGTTGCCGAACAGATCCCAAAGCGAGGCGCCCTCGGGCGAGACTTCGTCCGGTCGTCCGGTGTTCTGGCCCGAGCCCGAACCTGAGCAGGCGGCAAGCGCCCCGCAAAGAAACAGGGCGGCGGTCAGCCGTGCGGCGCGTCTGGTCATCTGTCATCCCCCGGATCGTCCTGGCCGAGCCATAGCGCAAATTGATGCCAAGCGACAAGAGAGCGGGTTGCGGGCGGCGGCGAACCCCGCCGCGTCGCCCCAAGGGCCGGCACGGTCCCCGCGATGGCCGCATATGGCGCATTGAACGGGGCGGTCCCGACCGTTCGGAATGCGGTCCGTTCGTTTGCGGCCCCATGGATCCCAGGTCGCGCATCCCACAAGAAACGTTGGCAAAAACCTCCATAAACAGGTGAGATACGATGCGTTCCGGGGCGATTCCGGGGTGGGTCGGCGGCGGGTGTGGCCCTTGTGCATCACCGTCCTTGCTAAAGGGGAAGCCCAGATTTGATTCCGTTGCAATGATTAGGGGAACAGGCGACACAGCGAACCATACCTCATGCCGGCCTGCCGGTTGGGGCACACGAGAGAGACAAGAGGGAAAACCATGAAAAAGGTTCTTTTCGCCACCAGCGCCCTGGTGCTTTCGGCTGGCTTCGCCTCGGCCGAAGTCGCTGTTTCCGGCGACGGCCGCATGGGTGTGATCTATGACGGCAATGACGCTCAGTTCTCGAGCCGCGCCCGCGTTCGCTTCAACCTGACCGGTGAATCGGATGCCGGCCTGTCGTTCGGTGGTGAGTTCCGCGTCGACCAAGAAAACTACAGCGACTACCCGGACTCGCTGCGTTCGGCCGCTCGCGGCACCGCCGGCGCTGTCTGGATTTCGGGCACCTACGGCAAGCTGTCGATGGGTGACACCGTTTCGGCTTCGGAAAACGCAATTGGCGACCTGTACGAAGTCGGCTACACCGACGGTACCTTCGCTGGTGACGTCGAAGAAATTTCGTACCTGACCGGCGACGGTGCAAACACCGACCAAGGTCCGAACATCCTGTACGAATACACCTTCGAGAACTTCTCGTTCTTCGCTTCGGCTTCGGACGGCTCGAACACCTCGGGTCCGGCAGTGACCGGCGTGGGTTTCGGCATCGACGATGAGGGCAACCAAGTCGACACCGCTTCGACCGCATGGAACGTTGCCGGTAAATACGAAGCCGAAAACTTCTGGGTCGCTCTGGGCTATGCCGAGCACGACGACGCGAGCGAGATCACCCTGGGTGCTGAAGGCAACTTCAACAACTTCTCGGTCAAAGGTATCTACGCTGACTACAGCGATCGCGGCATCGTCTTCGACGACGTCACTGGCGACACCGCTGTCGAATTCGACAAGACCTACGGTCTGAGCGCTGCTTACCAGATGGACGCCATCCTGCTGGAAGGCTTCTGGCGCCGTGACGAAACCAAAGGCGTTGCCGATGGCTTCGACGACGACTCGTTCGACTCGTTCGGTATCGGTGCTGAATACGACCTGGGCGGCGGCGCTGTCCTGGCCGGTGGTATCGTCGACACCGACTACCTCGACGACACCGTTGCCGACCTCGGTGTGAAATTCAAATTCTGATCCCTCGGGACAGCGATTTGACGAAGAGCGGGCCTTGTGCCCGCTCTTTTCTTTTGGGAATCTCGCGGCATGGGATTGATTGACATCAAGCGCCGCATTGCCGCGGCAGAAGCAGCCGCGGGCCGTCCGACTGGTTCGGTCCAGTTGATCGCGGTCAGCAAGGTGCAGCCCGCCGACAGGGTCGAGGCGGTGCTGGTTGCCGGCCAGCGCGTCTTTGGTGAGAATTATGTCCAGGAGGCGGCGGGAAAATGGCCCGATTGGCGCCATCGCTTTCCGCATGTCGAAGTCCACATGATCGGGCCGCTGCAAACCAACAAGTTGAAGCTGGCGCTGGACCTTTTCGACGCGATCCACACCGTTGACCGCCCCTCGCTTGCACAGAAGCTGGCGCGGCAGGTGCAGGCGCGCGGCAGCTGTCCTCAGCTTTTCGTACAGGTGAATACAGGGGTCGAGCCGCAAAAGGCCGGGATCCTGCCGCAAGATGCCGATGCTTTCGTGGCCGAATGCCGGGGCCTGGATCTGCCTCTGGCCGGGCTGATGTGCATTCCGCCCGACGATCAGGACCCTGTCCCCCATTTTGGCCAGCTTCGTGAGATCGCAGCGAGAAATGGCCTCTCCGGCCTGTCGATGGGTATGAGCGCCGATTTTGAAAGCGCGATCGCTGCGGGCGCGACCCATGTGCGGGTCGGCAGCGCCATCTTTGGCGCGCGCGACTATCGCTGAAGCCGCCGGCCACCGTTAACCCTTTTCCATCAAAGCACGTGTGCCGCGCAGCGCCCGGACCTAGTCTTCAGGACAGGTTCACGATTCTGCATGGTGTCGCGCATGTTGCTGCTGGGCAGCCTGATCGGGCTTCTGTTCATGGGGATGGCGGTCGACGCGACCGGTCCGTCGCCCATGCCAGCCCCCGAAACCCCGCCCGATGGAGATGAGGGGGACGAGCCGGGCAGTGAGGTCATCGGGTCCGAGGGATCGGACTGGCTGTCCGGCGGCGACGGCGACGACCTGTTGGACGGGCTTGGCGGAAACGACGATCTGCATGGCGGGCAGGGGGATGATACGCTGCGCGGCGGCGAGGGGACCGACTGGCTCTATGGCGATAGCGATTATGGCTCCGGCGGAAACGATCTTCTGACCGGGGGCGGAGGGGCGGATTCTCTGGCTGGACAGGGTGGCGACGACACGCTGGATGGAGGGGCGGGGGACGATACCCTGTTCGGGGGCGATGGCGATGATCTGCTGGAGGGGAATGATGATCCCGCGCGCGCCTGGCTGCACGGCGGCGACGGCCAGGACACGCTGCATCCGATGGCGGGGGACTTTGCCGAAGGCGGGGCCGGGCGCGACCTGTTCCTGCTGGATGAACCCGGAAGTGGCATGCCGGAAATCGGGGATTACCGTGCGGGCGAAGATATCATCGAACTTCGCTGGCATGGCGACGCGCATGAGCCTGAGCCTCTGCTGACGCTGGATCGTGACCGCGACGGGGCGACGGTGATCCGACTCGACGGCGAAGCCATCGGTCGCGTTCTGGGGGCAGGGGGCGTTCAGTTGCGCGACATCCTGATGACGCGCGTCCCGCATACGGGATAGGGCAGGATCGCTGAAAATCCTTTGCTTTCCCTGCAAATTCGCCTATACGCGCGCATCCGCCGGACCGAATCCCGGTGGACATCTCCACGGGCCAGCGCTGGACGACATCCCGGGCTGTGCCATAACTCTTTGATCCTGAAAGGAGACCCCGATGTCGATCACTGTTGAAGAAAAGAACCGCGTGATGGCTGAATTCGCGACCGCGAAAGGCGACACCGGCTCGCCCGAGGTCCAGGTTGCCATCCTGTCGTCGCGTATCGCGACGCTGACCGAGCATTTCAAAACGCACAAGAAAGACAATCACTCGCGTCGTGGTCTGCTGATGATGGTCGCGCAGCGCCGCAAGTTGCTCGACTACCTGAAGCGCAAGGACGAAGCGCGCTACACCAGCCTGATCTCCAAGCTGGGTCTGCGCCGCTGATCCGAGGCAGGACCGAATGACTGGAACGCCCGTGGCCAAGCCGCGGGCGTTTTTCATTGCGGCGGGCCATGGGCCGGGGCCCTAGAAGGCTTCGCGAGAAACAATTTAGACGAATCGGTCAAATCGACTAGGATGCCGGCGCGCTGCCATGCTGCGCGAATTTTTATATCTCCTAGTCCATTTTTCATGCGTCCGTGAAAGGACCGACCGATGAAATTTCCAGTGACATTCGTCGCCATTCTGGCGGCGCTTCTTGCATTGCCAGCGCTCGCCGAGAACGATCCGGCCGGGGCGGCTCGTCCGGGACCCGAGGAACTTACCCGGCAGGGTTACGTCAATATATCGCAGACTTATTGGTGGAATGAGCGGGCAGGGGCCTGCACGCTGCTCCCGGCGGACGAGGCGATGCCTGCAGTTGCCGCCAGGCCGGTGGTTTGCGGCATGATCCTGCATCAGGCTGCGGCAGAGCTTCCATCATGCAGGATGCCCGCCGCCGAAGCCGCAGGAACTGGCACCCGCTGCCTCGCCAGCATGACAGGGCGCTGAGGAATCCAGTTACGGGCTCTGGACCGCCAGGACGGGGCGACTGTCCCGTCCTTCCCCCGCGAGGGTCGCATAGTGATGAAGTGTGTTCGCCCGAGGCAACCGGTAGCCCCCCTGAAACCTCTGTTCCGCGCAGTGTGCGGAACCGCCTTCGCACTTCCCAAATCCCTTGTTTTGCTGTATGGCGCGTCCATCTGTGACGTGACGCTCCTGCCTCGGGGGCCATGCGAAGGATCGGGGCGGGCGGCAATGGGGCCGCCATATGACAGGACGTGACCGGAGGGCCGGCCGTTCCCAGAGGAAACCAGATGTTTGATGAAGTGAAGAAATCCATCCAGTGGGGCGAAGAGACGCTTACGCTGGAAACGGGCAAGGTTGCCCGTCAGGCCGACGGCTCGGTCATCGCCACCCTTGGCGAAACCAGCGTCATGGCCAACGTCACTTTCGCGAAAGAGCCGAAACCGGGGCAGGACTTTTTCCCGCTGACGGTCCACTATCAAGAGAAATACTATGCCGCCGGCAAAGTGCCGGGCGGCTTCTTCAAGCGTGAGGCGCGTCCGTCCGAAAAAGAGACGCTGACCGCCCGCCTGATCGACCGCCCCTGCCGCCCGCTGTTCGCCCCCGGCTTCAAGCATGAAGTCCTGGTGATGTGCACCGTGCTGAGCCACGACCTTGTCAACGATCCCGACATTGTCGCCATGATCGCCGCCTCGGCCGCGCTGACCCTGTCGGGCGTTCCGTTCATGGGTCCGATCGGCGCAGCTCGCGTCGGTTTCGCCAATGGCGAATACGTGCTGAACCCGGAAGTCCAGGACATGGACCAGCTGCGCAACAATCCCGAGCAGCGTCTGGACCTGGTCGTCGCGGGCACCAAAGACGCCGTGATGATGGTTGAATCGGAAGCCTATGAGCTGACCGAGGAAGAAATGCTGGGCGCCGTGAAATTCGGCCACGAGGCGATGCAGCCGGTGATCGACCTGATCATCGACCTGGCCGAAGTCGCCGCGAAAGAGCCCTTCAACTTCCAGTCGCCGGATTACAGCGCGCTTTATGCCCGCGTGAAATCGCTGGGCGAGGCCGACATGCGCGCTGCCTATGCGCTGCGCGACAAGGGCGAGCGTCAGGATGCCGTCGCCGCCGCAAAAGCCAAGGTCAAGGAAGCCCTGACCGAGGAAGAACTGGCCGACGCCAACCTGGGTTCGGCGCTGAAGAAGCTGGAATCGGGCATCCTGCGCGGTGACATCATCAACGGTGGCGCCCGTATCGACGGCCGCGACACCAAGACCGTCCGCGCCATCGACAGCGAAGTCGGCGTCCTGCCGCGCACCCACGGTTCGTCGCTGTTCACCCGTGGCGAAACGCAGGCGCTGGTCGTGACCACGTTGGGCACCGGCGATGACGAACAGATCATCGACGCCCTGCACGGCAACTTCCGCTCGAACTTCCTGCTGCATTACAACTTCCCGCCCTATTCGGTCGGCGAGGTTGGCCGCGTGGGTTCGCCCGGCCGCCGCGAGATCGGCCACGGCAAACTGGCATGGCGCGCGCTGCAGGCCGTGCTGCCGGCTGCGACCGACTTCCCCTATACCATCCGCGTCGTTTCCGAGATCACGGAATCGAACGGCTCGTCCTCCATGGCTTCGGTCTGCGGCGGCTCGCTGTCGATGATGGATGCGGGTGTCCCGCTGAAGGCTCCGGTTGCTGGCGTCGCCATGGGCCTGATCCTGGAAGACGACGGCAAATATGCGGTCCTGACCGATATCCTGGGTGACGAAGACCACCTTGGCGACATGGACTTCAAGGTTGCGGGCACCGAAAACGGGATCACCTCGCTGCAGATGGACATCAAGGTTGCGGGTATCACGCCGGCGATCATGGAGCAGGCTTTGGCGCAAGCCAAGGACGGCCGGATGCACATCCTGGGCGAGATGGCCCATGCCCTGACCGAAGGTCGCCGTGAGTTCTCGGCTCATGCACCGCGCATCGAGACCATGACCATCCCGACCGACAAGATCCGTGAAGTGATCGGCTCGGGCGGCAAGGTCATCCGCGAAATCGTGGAAACCTCGGGCGCGAAAGTCGACATCAACGACGACGGCGTCATCAAGATCGCTTCGGCCAATGCCGATTCGATCAAGAAGGCCTATGACATGATCTATTCGATCGTGGCCGAGCCGGAAGAGGGCAAGGTCTATATCGGCAAGGTCGTGAAGCTGGTCGATTTCGGCGCCTTCGTGAACTTCTTCGGCAAGCGCGACGGTCTGGTCCATGTGTCCCAGATTGCCAACAAGCGTCTGACCCACCCCAACGAGATCCTGAAAGAGGGTCAAGAGGTGAAGGTCAAGCTGCTGGGCTTCGACGATCGCGGCAAGGTCCGCCTTGGCATGAAGATGGTCGACCAGGAAACCGGCGAGGAGATCGCCCCCGAGAAGAAAGAAGAATCGGCCGAGTGATCGGACGTTCTTTTCCCTGATCGTGACCGGCCCGGATTATCCGGGCCGGTCTTTTCATGCGAGGCAATGATGAGGAATTCCCTTGCGACGCTTTGGGTAGGAGAGCGTCTTGGCCCGATCGAGCTGGCCTCGGTCGCATCCTTCCTGCGGGTCGGCAATCCGCTGACCGTCTACAGCTATGCGCCGATCGCGAACCTGCCTGCGGGTGTCCTGGCGCGGGATGCGCGCGAAGTGCTGCCGGGTGAACGCATTGCCATCTACGCGCGCGAGAAAAGCCCGTCGCTGCATTCGAATTTCTTCCGCTTCGCATTGATGCGGAACACCGACCATACCTGGGTCGATCTGGACATGATCGCGCTGAAGCCCTTCGCTTTCGTGGGCGAACGGATCTATGGCTATGAAAAGCCCGACCAGGTGAATTGCGCCGTGCTGCGATTGCCCAAGGATTCGCCGACACTGGCCGAGCTTTCGAAGCTGACGCCCGAGACGCGTGGCGTCGCGCCCCATATCACCGGCCTTCGGCGCGCGAAATACTGGGTCAGGACGCTGGGCCGCGGCGTGCCGATCGATCGCTGGCCCTGGGGTTCGACCGGGCCGCGCGCGCTGACCGCCTTCCTGCGCCGGCATGATGAATTGCGTCACGCGCTGCCGATGGACGTGCTGTATCCGGTACTGACCCGCGATTGCCGCCGCTTCATCCAGCCGGGCGAACTGCGTGATGGCAGCTTTGGCCCCGGCACGCATGCGGTTCACCTGACGGCCAGCAACATCAACAAGCTGCTGGCGCGCGAGGGGCTGAGCGAGATCCCCGAGGATTCCTTCCTGGGGCATCACGTCGCGCGGGCAAGGGCTGCCGGCTTCCTTTAGGTGGGCTCATTGCCCGCGTCGCGCAGTCTGGCCATGCGCCGGGCCATGCCGGAATGGCCACTGGCCTCAAGCCCTGCGATCGCACCAAAATAATCGCGAGCGTCCCGGTTCTGGCTCAGCTTCGACTTGGCCAGCACCCGCGTAACCGTCAGCCGGAAGGCAACGATATTCGACAGCATTTGCTGCAGGTAATCCGCTGGGGCATCCGCCATGCGCCAAGCGTCATTGCCGTTCAGCCGCCGTTCGTGGATGCGCGTCAACAGGCCCACGGCGGCGCGCTTGGCCTGCTCGTCATGCTGGAAGCGGAGCGTGCCATAGACATGCACGACCTGATAATTCCAGGTCGGCACATGGCGGTGATGTTCCGGCTTCGAGGGATAGAAATTCGGCGAGACATAGGCGTCCTCGCCCCTGAAGATCGCCATGACCTCCTGCCCCTCGTCGATCAGCCGGTGCATGTCATTGGCCAGCGCCACATGCCCGATCAGCGTGCCGTCGGGCGCGGACAGCAAGGGAACATGGTTCGCGATCAGGCCCTGAGGGGTCTGGGAAACGATACAGGCCAGCGGTGCGTCCTGCATGATCCCCGCGATTTCATCCGGGCTGATTTCACTGAAATGCGGGGGTATGTACATCTGTGCGTCCGAAGCTGGTCCGTCGGGCAGGATCAAGCGTTTCCATTACCCTGTCCAGACAGATAGGGGGCCGCGCCCGATGGGACGCGGCCGGGCCGGGTCAGGCCGGATCCTTGGCAAAGCGAAGATAGGGCAGCTTCTTGTCAAGCTGTCCGTATTTCGCCTCGGCAGCGGCGTCATCCAGTGCCAGCGCCACGATCACGTCCTGACCGGGGATCCAGTTCGCCGGGGTCGCCAGGGGCACGCCGTCGGTCTTGCGCACCGCGTCAAGGGCACGCAGGATCTCGGCGAAGTTTCGGCCGACCGACATGGGATAGGTCATGGTCAGGCGGACCTTCTTGTCCGGCCCGATGATGAACACGGTACGCACGGTCGCCGAATGGGCCGGGGTGCGCCCCTCTGTCGGCAGATAGTAATCCGCCGGCAGCATGTCATAGGCCTTGGCGACGGTCAGGTCGCTGTCGTCGATGATTGCGAAATTCGCGGGCACGCCCGCGACCTTCTCGATATCGGATTTCCACTTGGCGTGGTCCGTGACCGAATCGACCGAAACGCCCAGAACCTTGGTGTTCCGCTTTTCGAATTCGGGAACCAGCTGGGCGACTGCGCCGAACTCCGTGGTGCAAACCGGCGTGAAGTCGCGGGGATGCGAGAACAGGATGGCATAGCTGTCGCCGATCCAGTCGTGGAACGCGATGTTGCCTTCGGTGGAATTGGCCGAGAAATCGGGGGCGGTGTCGTTGATGCGCAGGGACATGGCAATTGGTCCTTTTAGGTTTGCTCCGCTGGGTCAAGATATGCATGTGCGGCGGGTTTTCCAGCACGACTTCTCGGGTCGTGAAAAAACCGGTCGCGCCGCCCCCGAAGCACGGGCCTTGAAGCCGGGCGGTTCGGGTGTCACCTTGTCTCCAGACAGAGCAAAGGGGGTCCGCGCATGGGCGAACTGGCAGATAAGCGGAAATTCTACATCAACGGTGCCTGGGTTGCGCCGTCGGCACCGAATGACCTCGAGGTTATCGACCCTTCGAACGAAGAGCCGGTCGCGATCATCTCGCTGGGTGGGCAGGCCGATACGGATGCGGCGGTCGCCGCGGCCAAGGCCGCCTTCCCGGCATGGTCGGCCACGCCCCCCGCCGAACGGCTGGCCAAGGTCGAGAAGATCCTTGAAATCTACAAGCGCCGCCAGCCCGAGATGGGCGCGGCGATCAGCCATGAGATGGGCGCGCCGCAGGACATGGCGGTCGCCGATCAGGCAGGCTGCGGCGTCAGCCATATCGAAGCCTTCATCGAGGCCTTCCGCAATTTCGAATTCATCCGACCGCTGGGGCCGCACGCACCGGACAGCATGGTCGCATGGGAACCGATCGGCGTCATCGGTCTGATCACGCCCTGGAACTGGCCGATGAACCAGGTCACGCTGAAGGTGATCCCGGCGATCCTGACCGGGAACACGGTCGTCCTGAAACCGTCCGAGATCGCACCGCTGTCCTCGATGCTTTTCGCCGAGATCGTGGACGAGGCAGGGTTGCCGAAAGGGGTCTTCAACCTGGTGAACGGTGATGGCCTTGGCGTTGGCACCCAGCTTTCGGTCCATCCCGACGTCGAGATGATCAGCTTCACCGGCTCGACCCGCGCGGGCATTGCGATCAGCAAGGCCGCGGCGGATTCGTTGAAGAAGGTGGCTCTGGAACTGGGCGGCAAGGGTGCGAACCTTGTCTTTGCCGATGCCGATGAAAAGGCGGTGGCGCGCGGCGTGCGGCACGTCTTCTACAACTCGGGCCAAAGCTGCAACGCCCCGACCCGCATGCTGGTCGAGCGCTCGTTCTATGAGACCGCGGTCGAGCAGGCGAAGAAGATCGCCGAGGAAACCGAGGTTGCGACTGCCCACCAGCCGGGCCGCCATATCGGTCCGGTCGTCAGCAAGGTGCAGTGGGACAAGATCCAGGATCTGATCCAGAAGGGCATCGACGAAGGTGCGCGGCTTGTTGCGGGCGGTCCCGGCCTGCCCGAGGGCGTCAACCGCGGCTATTACGTCCGCCCGACGGTCTTTGCCGACGTGAACAACGACATGACCATCGCCCGGCAGGAAATCTTCGGGCCGGTCCTGTCGATCATTCCCTTCGACACCGAGGAAGAGGCAGTCGGTATCGCGAATGACACGGTCTATGGCCTGACCAACTATGTCCAGACCCAGGACGGCACGCGCCGGAATCGCCTGGCCCGCCAGCTTCGCGCCGGCATGATCGAGACGAATGGCCAAAGCCGCGGCCGTGGCTCGGCCTTTGGCGGGGTCAAGGCATCGGGCCGGGCGCGCGAAGGCGGCGTCTGGGGGCTTGAGGAGTTCATGGACAGCAAGCAGATCAGCGGCTGGGACGTGGACGCCTGAATCGAAGCAAAGCAAAGGGTCGCCGCAGGGCGACCCTTTTCATTTCGGCCGTTCCCGCTAAGTTGCGGCTCGCAAATATCGGGGGACGAGATGCGGGTGGTATCGGTTGGCGAATGCATGGTGGAATTGTCGGGCGCGGGGCAGGGCCTTTGGCGTCAGGCATTCGCGGGCGACACGTTCAATACCGCCTGGTATCTGCGCGCGCTGATGCCGAAGGATGCGACGGTCGATTACCTGACCTGCGTGGGTCAGGACGCAATATCGACGGCGCTGCTGGATTTCATCGGCGGCGCGGGGATCGGCACCGGGTGCATCACCCGTCATCCGACGCGCGCGCCGGGCCTTTACATGATCGACCTGAAGGATGGCGAGCGCAGCTTCACCTATTGGCGCGACAGTTCGGCCGCGCGTTGCCTGGCCGACGACCCCGCCCATCTGGCGCAATGCTTCGATGGGGCGGACCTTGTCTATTTCTCGGGGATCACGCTGGCGATCCTGACGCCCGAGCGGCGCGAGGTGCTGCTGGCCGCGCTGAAGACGGCCAAGGCGAAGGTCGCCTTTGACAGCAACATGCGCCTGCGCCTGTGGTCCGGTGCCGCCGAGATGTGCGATTGGATCGTCAAGGGTGCGGCCGTTGCCGACATCGCCTTGCCCAGCTTCGACGAAGAGGCACAATATTTCGGCGACGCCACCCCGCGCGCCACCGCCGACCGCTATCTGGGGGCCGGTGTCTCGGAAATCCTGGTCAAGAACGGCGGCGGGGACATGCTGGGGCGCACGCCTCGGGGGGATTGGCTGGACCTGTCCTGCGGCGAACGCATTCAGCCGGTCGACACGACCGGCGCGGGCGACAGCTTCAACGGCGGCTATCTGTCCGCACGTCTGGCCGGGGCCGGGATGGCCGAGGCCGTCCAGAAGGGCCATGCAACCGCTGGTCGCGTGATCTGTCATCCGGGCGCCCTGATCCCGCATGATGCATTGTAAGGGGTTCGCAGCGTATACATTGCGCAATGAACGAGCAAGACGGTCGATCTTGTCGCATCGCCAATAAAATGCTTGATCGGGATCGGCCTTCCTGACAGCCTGCCCCCCAATGGATACCTTTGGGAGGAGGGATCGCATGGCCTCGGTGACTATCCGCGAGGTAAGGAAATCCTACGGCGCGGTCGAGGTGATGCACGGCGTCTCGGTCGATATCGACGAAGGTGAATTCGTCGTTCTGGTCGGGCCTTCGGGTTGCGGCAAGTCGACCCTGCTGCGGATGCTGGCGGGACTTGAACATATCACGTCCGGCGACATCCTGATCGGTGAAAAGGTCGTCAACGACCTGCCGCCCAAGGACCGGGACATCGCGATGGTGTTCCAGAACTATGCGCTTTACCCGCATCTGACCGTGGCCGAAAACATGGGCTTCTCGCTGAAGCTCAAGGGCTCCTCACGGGCCGAGATCGGCGAGAAGGTCAAGCCCGCGGCCGAGATCCTGGGCCTGGCGCATCTGCTGGACCGCTATCCGCGCCAGCTTTCGGGTGGCCAGCGCCAGCGTGTTGCCATGGGCCGCGCCATCGTGCGCGATCCGCAGGTGTTCCTGTTCGACGAGCCGTTGTCGAACCTGGACGCCAAGCTGCGCGTCAGCATGCGGACCGAGATCAAGAACCTGCACAACCGGCTGAAGACCACGACCGTCTATGTCACCCATGACCAGATCGAGGCCATGACCATGGCCGACAAGATCGTGGTCATGCATGACGGTCGGGTCGAGCAGATCGGCGCTCCGCTTGATCTTTACGACCGTCCGGCGAATCTGTTCGTGGCAGGCTTCATCGGCAGCCCGGCAATGAACATGATCCCGGGCAGCGTCGAAGGCGGCGCTTTTGTCGCCAAGAATGGCCAGCGCCTGCCGGTGATCCGCGCGCCCGAGGGGCGCAGGCTGATCTATGGCGTCCGCCCCGAGGCGATCACGCTGGGCGGCGACATTCCCCTGATGATCGAGGTCACCGAACCCACCGGGGCCGAGACCTATGTCGCGGGCAAGCTGGGCGGGGAAGCCGTGACCTGCGTCTTCCGCGACCGCGTGAGCGCCGGGCCCGGCGAGGTGGTGAATGTCGCCATCGACCCGACCGCCGTGCACCTGTTCGACGCTGACAGCGGGGTGCGCCTGACGGACTGACTGGCCCCGCCTGCCTTTGGGCGGGCGGGTATAACGGGCCGCGAAACGGCCGCATTGCACTTTGGGAGGAGTGAAGCAATGTCCATCGACCGCAGAAAGCTCTTGCAGGGCGGCGCCGCGCTTGCGGCCGGCGCCGTGTTGACCAGCCCCTTTGCACGTCCGGCCTTGGCCCAGGCGGCAGGGGCTCCGATGTTCACCCCCGAACAGGGTGCCAGCCTGCGCCTGCTGCGCTGGGTGCCCTTCGTCAAGGGCGAGGAAGAGGCGTGGAACGCCAACACCAAGGCCTTCACGGAAGCGACCGGCGTCGAAGTCCGCATCGACCAGGAAAGCTGGGAGGATGTGCGTCCGAAAGCCGCCGTCGCCGCGAACGTGGGCTCGGGCCCCGACATGGTGATGAGCTGGTTCGACGACCCCTTCCAGTACCCGGACAAGCTGGTCGACGTGACCGATCTTTGCACCATGCTGGGCGAGAAGAACGGCGGCTGGTATGACGGCTTGCGCGCCTATGGTGAACAGGATGGCAAGTTCATCTCGACCCCGCTTTGTGCCATCGGCAACGCCATCTGCTATCGCGACAGCCATGTGAAGGCGGCCGGGTTCGAGGAATTCCCCAAGGATACCGAAGGCTTCCTGGCGCTGTGCACGGCGCTTAAGGAAAAGGGCACCCCGGCTGGCTTCCCCTTCGGCAAGGCGGTGGGCGATGGCAACAACTTCGTCCACTGGCTGCTTTGGAGCCATGGCGGCCAGACCGTGAACGAAAAGGGCGAAGTCGCGATCAACAGCCCCGAGACACTGGCTGCGATCGAATACGCCAAGAAGTTGTACGCGGTCTTCGTTCCGGGCACGGAAAGCTGGCTCGACATCAACAACAACCGTGCCTTCCTGGCGGGCGACATCTCGCTGACCGCGAACGGCGTCTCGCTGTATTATGCGGCGATGAAGGACGAGGCGACAAAGGCGCTGGGTGAGGACATTCGCACCAGCAACCTGCCGATCGGCCCGGTCGGCAAGTCAGTCGAACTGCACCAGACCTCGACCATCTCGATCTTCCAGCACTGCAAGTTCCCGAATGCCGCCAAGGCCTATCTCGAGTTCATGTACGGGGCCGATCGCATGAACGCCTGGCTGACCGGCGCCAGCGCCTATTGCTGCCAGGCGCTCAAGGGCTTTGCCAACAACCCGGTCTGGACTTCGAACCCGGTGCACGCGCCCTATGCGAAGGCTTCGGAATCGCTTCGCGCCAACGGCTATGCTGGCCCGCTGGGACCGGCATCCGCTGGGGTCATGGCCGATTACGTCCTGGTCGACATGTTCGCCGAGGCCGTGACCGGCCAGCGCACGGCCGAGGAAGCGATCGCCAATGCCGAGCGCCGCATCGCGCGCTATTACCGCTGACCGCATCGGGGCGCCTTCGGGCGCCCCCCTTTCCGATGTGAGGAAGGAGCAGCACATGCCCCCCCCGCCCGAACCGCGCGCCTCGCTGTGGCGGCGCTTTGTCGAAAGCCGCAATGGCCTTGGCCTGCTGTTCATGCTGCCCGCGGCGGCATTTCTGCTGTGCTTCCTGACCTATCCGCTGGGCCTGGGGGTCTGGCTTGGATTCACCGATGCCAGGATCGGCCGGCCCGGCGTCTGGATCGGGCTTGAGAACTATGCCTGGCTGATGGACGACCCGGTCTTCTGGCTGGCGGTCTTCAACACGCTGTTCTACACCGTCGTCGCCTCGGTCCTGAAATTTGGCCTGGGCCTGTGGCTGGCACTGCTTCTGAACCGGCACCTGCCCTTCAAGAACTTCTTCCGCGCCATCATCCTGCTGCCCTGGGTGGTGCCGACGGTGCTGTCGGCACTGGCCTTCTGGTGGATCTTCGACAGTCAGTTCTCGATCATCAGCTGGGTGCTGTTGAAATGGGGCATCATCAGCCAGCCGATCAACTTTCTGGGCGATCCCTGGAACGCGCGGCTGTCGGTGATGGCGGCGAATGTCTGGCGCGGGATTCCCTTTGTCGCGATCTCGCTGCTGGCCGGGTTGCAGACCATTCCGCAATCCCTGAACGAGGCCGCGGCCATCGACGGCGCAACCCCCTGGCAGCGCTTTCGTCGGGTGACGCTGCCGCTGCTGACACCGATCATCGCGGTGGTCATGACCTTCTCGGTCCTGTTCACCTTCACCGATTTCCAGCTGATCTATGTCCTGACCCGCGGCGGACCGGTCAATGCGACGCACCTTATGGCGACACTCAGCTTCCAGCGCGCCATTCCCGGCGGGCAGTTGGGCGAAGGGGCGGCAATCGCAGTCGCGATGATCCCCTTCCTGCTGGCCGCGATCCTTTTCAGCTTCTTCGGCCTTCAGCGCCGCAAATGGCAGCAGGGAGCAGACTGATGGCCCAGCAGGCAACCGTCACCGACGACCATGAGGGCATGGACCAGTTCGAAAGCCGGGGGCGCAAGATCTTCCTGGTCTGGCTGCCGCTGGCCTGCTTCATCTTCGTGCTGCTGTTCCCGTTCTACTGGATGGCGATCACGGCGGTGAAGCCGAATGCCCAGTTGACCGATTACCAGAACCACAGCCCCTTCTGGGTGGTGGGGCCGACGCTTCAACACATGAAGTACCTGCTGTTTGAAACCAGCTACCCGGGCTGGCTGTGGAACACGCTGGTCGTGGCGGTCTGTTCGACCTTCCTGTCGCTTGCCGCTTCGGTCTTCGCGGCCTACGCGATCGAGCGGCTGCGCTTTCGCGGCGCGCGGATCACTGGCCTGCTGATCTTCCTGGCCTATCTCGTGCCGCCCTCGATCCTGTTCATCCCGCTGTCGGTGATCGTCTTCCAGATCGGAATCTTCGACAGCAAGCTGGCGTTGATCCTGACCTATCCGACCTTCCTGATCCCGTTCTGCACCTGGTTGCTGATGGGCTATTTCCGCTCGATCCCCTACGAACTTGAGGAATCGGCGCTGGTCGATGGCGCGACGCGCTGGCAGATCCTGACCCAGATCGTGCTGCCGCTGGCGGTGCCGGGCCTGATCTCGGCCGGGATCTTTGCGTTCACGCTCAGCTGGAACGAATTCATCTACGCACTGACCTTCATCTCCAGCTCGGAAAACAAGACGATCCCGGTCGGCGTACTGACCGAACTGGTGCGCGGCGATGTCTATGAATGGGGCGCATTGATGAGCGGGGCGCTGCTTGGGTCGCTGCCGGTCGTGATCCTGTATTCGTTCTTCGTGGATTACTACGTCAGTTCGATGACCGGCGCCGTCAAGGAATAAGGGGGGCGCTGCCCCCCGTCCTTCGGACTCCCCCCGGGGTATTTGCAAAACGGCGAAAGCGGCGCTGCCCCGTTCACTGTTTCGAAAATACCCTCGGGGGTCCGGGGGCCGAAAGCCCCCGGCAGCCACGTCAATAGGTCGCGCGGCCACCCGAAATGTCGAAGACCGCGCCGGTCGAAAAGGCGCAATCCTCGGAAGAAAGCCAAGCCACCAGCGAGGCTGCCTCGGCCGGTTCCAGGAAGCGGTTCATCGGAATTTTCGCCAGCATGTAGTCGATATGCTCCTGGGTCATCTGGTCGAAGATCGGCGTGCGGGCGGCAGCCGGGGTGATCGCGTTGACCAGGATCCCGGTCCCGGCAAGTTCCTTGCCCAGCGATTTCGTCAGCGCGATCAGGCCGGCCTTGGAGGCCGAGTAAT
This sequence comes from Paracoccus broussonetiae, assembly GCF_031854425.1. Taxonomy (NCBI): domain Bacteria; kingdom Pseudomonadati; phylum Pseudomonadota; class Alphaproteobacteria; order Rhodobacterales; family Paracoccaceae; genus Paracoccus; species Paracoccus broussonetiae. Next base: position 147,843 of record NZ_JAVRQI010000009.1, read on the forward strand.
GCGCCGCATTGGGGTTGCCCTCCTTGGCTGCGATCGAGGCGACGTTGACGATCCGGCCATAGCCACGCTCGATCATGCCGGGCACCAGTGCGCGGCAAGTGACATAGGGGGCGTTCAGGTTCACTTCGATCACCTGGCGCCAGACGGCGGGATCAAGCTCCCATGTCTTGGCATTGCCGCCGGTGATGCCGGCATTGTTGACCAGGATGTCGACGGGACCGGCTTCTGCCGCCGCCGCCTCGATCTCGGTGTCGACGGCAAGTTCGACCTGACGGGCCGAGGCTGAGGCCCCCAGGCTTGCGGCGGCGCGTTCGGCCGCAGCCCCGTCGCGGTCCCACAGGATTACCCGCGCGCCGCTTTCGACGAAGCGCTGCGCGACGGCAAGGCCGATGCCCTGCGCGCCGCCGGTCACGACCGCAAGCCGGCCGTCCAGATCGATCTTGTTCATTGCTGCTCCCTCATCCGTTCCTTGGAGATTTCTCAGGCCAGGCCATTGCTGCCCAATGAGCGGCGCAGCAGGTCCAGCTGCTGCCGGTCGGCCCGGTCGCGATGGGCATTATGCCGTTCGCGCGTCAGCGCCCTGTCGCCCGCCTGCAGGGCGGCGAAGGTGCTGCGATGTTCGTCATTCGATTCCACCGGCATCGGACGAAGCGGCAGGATCATCAGTCGGGCACGATATTGCTGGCCCCAGAAGGCATTGATCGCGGTCTGAAGGCGCTGGTTGCCGCAAAGCGCCACCACTTCTGAATGGAATTCGTCGTCCAGTTCGGACCAGCGGGTGATGTCGCCGACGGCGGTCGCATTTTCCATCTCGTCCAGCATCCGGCCGAGACGACGGACGTCCTCGATCCTCAGGCCGCGTTCGGCCGTCAGCTCGAAGGCCCTGACCTCAAGCGCCGAGAAGACGTCGAGGATATTGCCGAAATCCTGCAAGGACAGCGCCTTGACGGTAACGCCGTGGCGTGGCCTGACTTCGACCAGCCCCTCTTCGGCCAGCTTGATGACGGCTTCGCGCACGGGGGTCCGCGACAGCGACAGCAAGGCGGCCAGCTCGGTTTCCAGAAGCGTCGTGCCGGGCGCAAGCCGCCCGGTCAGGATGCGATAGCGCAGGTCGTGATAGGCCCGCTCGCGCGCGGCCATCTCGGTCAACCCCTGCAGGCTGGGCACCGGCCGGGACGAGCGCGGCTTGCCCCGGTCGTTCTTTCGGCTGCCTGTCGGCTCAGCCGGCCGCATCGGCGGTGTCGCGGATATGGGCCCGGATGATCGACTGGAAGTCCGGATCGGCAGTAAAGCCCGCCGCCAACGCCCGCTCGGGCGAGAAATCGGTCGGCCAGCCTGCGACGATGGTGCGGATCGTCTCGTTCGGGACGCGTTTCACGCGGGCCACCGCATCCGCCCCGGCGACTTCGCGCAGCGCATCCAGCACCTCGGAGATGGTCAGGCTGAGGCCCGGCATCGTCAGGCAGCGCCGCACGCCAAGCTGTGCCGTGTCCATGGTCGCGGCATGCAGCAGGAAGCCGACTGCGGCATCGGGGCTTGCGAACCAGTGGCGGACGTCATCCTCGACCGGCAGCTCGGCGTCCATGCCCGCCAGCGGTTCCCGGATGATGCCCGAGAAGAAGCCCGAGGCCGCCTTGTTCGGCTTGCCAGGGCGCACGACGATGGTGGGCAGGCGGATGCCGACGCCATCGAAGAAGCCCTTGCGCGAATAGTCGTTCAGCAGCAGCTCTCCGATCATCTTCTGCGCGCCATAGCTGGTCATGGGTGCGGTGATGAAGGTGTCGGTGATCTTTTCCTCGAACGGGGCGCCGAACACGGCGATGGACGAGGTATAGACGACACGCGGGTGATAATCCGGTCCCTGCGCGCGGATCGCCTCGAACAGATGGCGGGTGCCATCCATGTTGATGGCATAACCCTTGTCGAAATCGGCCTCGGCCTCGCCCGAGACGATGGCGGCAAGATGGAAAATCACGTCAGGTCGATCGGCGACCAGCCCGTCAACCGTGGCGCGGTCCGCGATGTCGCCGGACAGCACCTTGACGGCGATCGCATCGGTCGATGACAGGTCGGCGGGAAAGACGTCGAAGGCGGTCAGTGCATCCACAGGCTTGTCGCCCACTTTGCCGGTCTTCAGGATGTTTTCCGCAAGCCTGCGGCCAACCATGCCGGCCGCGCCAATGATCAACAGCTTCATGTCCGAACCTTCCTCCCTCGCTTCGGTCAGCTATGTATACATTGCCGATTCGGGTGGCGCCAGTGGTTCGATGGTATGCCGCGCGCCAGATTGGCGCATCGGGGCAGGTGGAGGAGCCGGCTCCTGCAGGTTCCCCCGCCCGCGCGTCGCGGACGGGGAGGCATTGCGGCTTACTTGCCCCAGCGCAGGGCGACCGGATCCAGCGGACGGACCAGATCCAGAAGCATGGCGCGGGTCGCCGGGTGCAGCGCGGGGATCGGGTGGCGGCTGAATTCGGACTTGATCACCCCGCCTTCGACCATGACGGCCTTGGCCGACAGGAAGCCACATTGGCGGTTCTCGTGGTTCACCGCGGGCAGGATGCGGGCATAGGCGGCAGTGGCAGCGGCACGGTCGCCGGCCTTCCAATGGGTCAGCACCGGCTTGATCTGGTCGGGGATCATGGCCGAGGTCATCGAGCCCGTCGCACCCGCATCCAGGTCTGCCAGCAGGGTGATGGCTTCCTCTCCGTCGAAGGGACCCTCGATCGCGTCGCCGCCTTCGGCGATCAGCGTGCGCAGCTTGGCCGCCGCACGGGGGCATTCGATCTTGAACAGCTTCACCATCTCGATTTCGCGCGCCATACGGACCAGCAGCGGCACGGGCAGGTCGACGCCCGACAGCGGCGCGTCCTGGATCATGATCGGGATGCCGACATCGCCGACGCGGGCGAATTGTTCGAACGTCTGCTCGGCCGTGCCTTTCAGCAGCGCGCCGTGATAGGGGGGCATCATCATGACCATCGCCGCGCCAAGATCCTTGGCAAGCTGGGCGCGCTCGACCGCGATCGGCGTCGCATAATGGCTGATGGTCACGATCACCGGCACGCGGCCGGCGACATGCTCGATCGAAACGCGGGTCAGTTCCTCGCGCTCGGCATCCGAGATCAGGAACTGTTCCGAGAAGTTGGCAAGGATGCAGATCCCGTCCACACCCTGGTCGACCATGCAGTCGAGGATGCGGCGCATGCCGTCGTAATCGACCGAGCCGTCGTCGTTGAATGAAACCGGCGCAACCGGCCAGATGCCCTCGTATTTAGCCATGACGGCCTCCCAGAAATAATCGCCGCGGATGGTATACCATTTTGCACCGGGCGCAAGCTGCCCCCTTTCGCCGCCGGTTCCTCTGGTATACCAAGTTTGGCGTAGCTGGCTTTACGGAGGGGGCAAGCCATGGCGAACACCAAAGCAAACAAGCGCTTCCGGTCCCAGGAATGGTTCGACAACCCGAACAATCCCGGCATGACCGCGCTGTATATCGAGCGTTACCTGAATCAGCAGTTCACCCGCGAAGAGCTGCAATCGGCCCGCCCGATCATCGGCATTGCCCAGACGGGCAGCGACCTTGCGCCCTGTAACAAGATCCACGTCTTTCTGATGGACCGCATCAAGGCGGGCATCCGCGACGGTGGCGGCATCCCGATGGAATTCCCCGTCCATCCGATTCAGGAGACGGGCAAGCGCCCGACCGCGGCGCTCGACCGCAACCTGGCGTATCTGGGTCTGGTCGAGGTGCTGCACGGCTATCCGCTGGACGGGGTCGTGCTGACCACCGGCTGTGACAAAACCACCCCCGCGATGCTGATGGGCGCGGCGACCGTCGACATTCCCGCGATTACGCTGAACGGCGGCCCGATGCTGGATGGCTGGTGGAAGGGCAAGCGCGCCGGATCTGGCACCGTGGTCTGGGAAAGCCGCCGCCTGCTCTCCGAGGGCAAGATCGACTATGACGAGTTCATGTCCCGCGTCTGCGCCAGCGCGCCCAGCCTTGGCCATTGCAACACCATGGGCACCGCCAGCACGATGAACGCCATGGCTGAGGCGCTCGGCATGTCGCTGACCGGCTGCTCGGCCATTCCCGCGCCTTTCCGAGAGCGCATGAACATGGCCTATCAGACCGGCAAGCGCATCGTCGAGATGGTCTATGAAGACATCAAGCCCAGCGACGTCATGACCCGCGAAGCCTTTGAAAACGCGATCATCGTCAACGCGGCCATCGGCGGATCGACCAATGCTCCGCCGCATCTGCAGGCCATCGCCCGCCATGCCGGGGTCGAGCTGGACGTGACCGACTGGCAGAAGGTCGGATTCGACGTGCCGCTGTTGGTCAACATGCAGCCTGCGGGCGAGTATCTGGGCGAAAGCTTCTTCCACGCGGGCGGCGTGCCTGCCGTCATGGGAGAGCTGAAGAAAGCCGGCCGCCTGCATGAAAAGGTCATGACCGTGACCGGCCAGACCATGGGGCAGAATCTGATCGGCTGGGAAAGCCAGGATCAGGCGGTGATCCGTCCCTATGGCAACCCGCTGCGCGAGAATGCGGGATTCATCGTGCTGACCGGCAACCTGTTTGACAGCGCGCTGATGAAGACCAGCGTGATCTCGAAGGACTTCCGCCAGCGATTCCTGTCCGAACCGGGGAATGAGGGCGTCCACGAGGCGCGCGCCATCGTCTTCGAAGGCCCCGAGGATTACCACGACCGTATCAACGACCCGGCGCTTGGCATCGACGAGAATTGCATCCTGTTCATCCGCGGCGTGGGCTGTGTCGGCTATCCCGGCAGCGCCGAGGTGGTGAACATGCAGCCGCCGGATGCGCTGCTGAAAAAGGGCATCAACCACCTGCCGACGGTGGGCGACGGGCGGCAGTCTGGGACATCCGAAAGCCCGTCCATCCTGAACGCCTCGCCGGAATCGGTCGTGGGTGGCGGGCTTGCCTATCTGCGGACCGGGGACCGCGTGCGGCTGGACCTGAATGCGGGCCGGATGGACGCGCTGGTCGACGAGGGCGAATGGCAGGCGCGCAAGGATGCCTGGACGCCCCCGGTTCTGGAGTGCCAGACCCCCTGGGAAGAGATCTACCGCAAGGAAGTCGGCCAGCTTGACAAGGGCGGCTGCCTTGAGCTTGCAACCGCCTATCAGCGCGTGCGGCAGACCCTGCCGCGCGACAACCATTGATGGAATTGAGGGAGGAGAACCTCGTGAAGAACATCCTGATCACCGGTGGCGGCAGCGGCGTGGGCCGCGTCACGGCGCAACTGTTTCTGGAAAAGGGCTGGAAGGTCGGCCTGATCGGACGGCGCGAAGCGGCGCTGGCGGAAACCGCGGCGGGCCATGCCGACGCACTGGTTCTGCCCTGCGACGTGACCGATCCGGCGGCGGTCGATGCGGCCTTTGCCAAGGCGGTCGCGGCATGGGGCCGGCTGGATGTCCTGTTCAACAACGCGGGTGCCGTGCTGCCCTCGAAGATGATCGACGAGATCAGTGTCGAGGAATGGCGCACCGTCGCTGACGTCAACATCAGCGGCATGTTCCTTTGCGCCCGTGCTGCCTTCCGGCAGATGCGCAATCAGGACCCGATGGGCGGACGCATCGTCAACAACGGCTCGGTCTCTGCAGACGTGCCGCGTCCCGGCTCGGCGCCCTATACCATGTCGAAACACGCGGTGACGGGCCTGACCCGGACGCTGTCGCTGGACGGGCGGCGCTTCAACATCGCCTGCGGACAGGTCGATATCGGCAATGCCCTGACCAACATGGCAGAGGCGATGACCAAGGGCGTGCCGCAGGCTGACGGATCCATCAAGGTCGAGCCGGTGATCGACGCAAAGACCGTGGCGGATTCGGTCCTGCATATGGCCAGCGTCCCCGATGGTGCGAATATCCAGTGGCTGACGGTCATGGCGACCAACATGCCCTATATCGGTCGGGGTTGAGGCATGGCCGAGGTTCTGGCTGTCGGCCCTTATGCCGAGCGTGACATCAAGGCGCTGCGCGAGCAGTTCGCCGCACCGCATCTTGCCGGTCCCGAGCTGATCGCGGACCTGCCCGAGGCCGAGCGGGCCAAGGTGGTGGCGCTGGCCTTCCTGGGCCACAAGGGGCTGGGTTCGCAGGTCATGGACCTGCTGCCCAACCTGCGCTTCATCACCAATTTCGGCGTGGGTTTCGATGCCATCGACATTCCCGCGGCGACCGCGCGCGGCATCACCGTGACGAACACGCCCGATGTGTTGAACGATGATGTCGCAGACCTGGCGCTGGCATTGCTGATCGCGGACAGTCGCCGCATGAACGCGGCCGAGCGCTGGATGCGCGAAGGACATTGGGCCAAGGGGCCGGAATATCCTCTGCAGCGCAAGATGTCGGGCCGCAAGGTCGGTGTCCTTGGTCTTGGCCGCATCGGGCGCGAGATCGCGGACCGGCTTGCCGCCTTCAAGTGCGAGATCCACTATTTCTCGCGCAGCGAAAAGCAAACCCCCGGCTGGCACTGGCATACCGACCCGGTGGCGCTGGCGTCCGCCGTCGATGACATGGTCATCGCGGTCGTCGGCGGGCCCGAGACCGAGGGCCTCGTCTCGGCCGAGGTGATCGCCGCGCTGGGACCGGACGGCGTCATCGTCAATATCGCCCGCGGCTCGGTCATCGACGAAGAGGCGCTGATCGACGCGCTGCAGAACGGTCGCCTGCGCGGGGCCGGGCTGGACGTGTTCCGGGGCGAGCCTGCGCCCGATCCGCGCATTCTTGCGCTGGAAAACGCAACGATCCTGCCGCATGTCGGCTCTGCCACGCTTGAGACGCGGGCGGCGATGGGGGAATTGCAGCGCAGGAACCTGCGCGACCTGCTGGACGGCAAGCCTGCCGTCACGCCGGTGAACTGAAGGAAGGCCGGCGATGACCGAGGATACTTTGGCCGAGGCCATCGCCTATGAACTGCGCCGGGAGATCCTGCGCGGCAACCTGCCCCCCGGCGCGCCGATCAAGGAACGCGACAATGCCGAAAGGCAGGGCGTCTCGCGCACCCCCATGCGCGAGGCGATCCGTATTCTGGCGAAAGAGGGGCTGGTCCAGCTTCGCCCGCTGCGCAGCCCGGTCGTCGCCAACCCCTCGTTGGCCGAGATCATCGACCAGATTCGCGTGTTGCACGCGCTGGAGTTGCTGTCGGGCGAACTGGCCTGCGAAAAGGCCAGCGATGACGAGATCGCGGCCATCGGCGCGCTCAAGGACCGGATCGAGACCATCTATGGCGAGGCCGATACGCTGGATGTGTTCGAACTGGACATGCAGTTTCATTCCGCGATCGTCGCCGCCTCGCATAACGCTGCGCTGGCGGAAACGCATGGCGCCTATATGGCTCGGCTGTGGCGCGCGCGTTATCTGTCGGCGCGGCGCAAGTTGTCGCGCGAACGCGTCCTGCGCCAGCACAAGGCGATCCACGCCGCGCTGGCCCTGCGCGATGTCGCGGCCATCAAGGCCGAGATCGGCGCCCATCTTGGCGCGATGATCGCCAATATCCGCGACCACTTCCTGGAACAGGACGGCGATGGCGCCGCGCAAACCGCGACAGGGGAAGACCGCCCGGAATGAGCATGGGGAACAACCTCAAGGGCATGGCCCTGATGACGGGCGCCGTGGTGCTGTTCGCCGGCCAGGACACGACCGCCAAATGGCTTCTGGTTTCGGGGCTTGCCACCATGCAGGTCGCCTTCGTGCGCTATGCGGTGCATCTGGTTGCGACGCTTGCGGCCACGGTTCCGCGGCGGGGCTGGGGCGTCCTGCGCTCGGTCAATCCGCGGCTGCAGCTTTTGCGTTCGCTGGCGCTTCTGGGCAGCACCGCACTGAACTTCGTCGCGCTGAGCGTGCTGCCGTTGACCACGGTGACGGCGATCATGTTCGCAAGTCCGGTCCTGGTTACCCTGCTGGCGGTGCCGGTGCTGGGTGAAAAGGTCGGCGTCGCGCAGTTCGTCGCCATTTTGCTGGGATTCATGGGGGTGCTGGTCGTCGTCTCGCCCTGGCAGGCGGGGTTCCATCCGGCGATCCTGTATTCGCTGGGGGCCTGTCTTTGCACCTCGGTCTATTTCATCCTCAGCCGGATGCTGGCGGCGGAATCGACGGCGACCCAGCAGATCTGGGCCAGCGGTATTGCGACGATCAGCCTTGCGCCGTTTGCGCTGATGCAATGGCAGCAGCCGCATGATTGGCTGACGGTGGTGCTGATGGTTCTCATCGGGGTGATCGGGGCCAGCTCCCACAGTCTGGTGACGCTGGCCCATCGCATCGCCGACGCCTCGGTCCTGGCCCCCGTCGTCTATCTGCAACTGCTGTTTGCCAGCGTCGCGGGCTATCTGGTCTTTGGCCAGGTGCCGGGGGTATCGACGCTTCTGGGCGCGGTGGTCATCATCTCGGGCGGCGCGCTGCTTTGGCTGTCCGGACGTAGAAAGAGAATTGCCGCAATTCGCACTTCCGCGATCGCATTACCATCGGAACAATCCCATTCGACAACCCGAAATAAGGAGGACAGATGAAACTGCTGCGCTATGGCCCCGAGGGCCAGGAAAAGCCCGGCCTGCTGGACGGCGAGGGCAAGATTCGCGACCTGTCGGGCCACGTGGCCGACATCTCGGATGATGCGCTGACCCCCGAGGGGCTGGCGAAACTGGCCGCGATCGACGTCGCCTCGCTGCCGGTGGTCGAAGGCTCGCCCCGTCTGGGCGCCTGCGTCGGTCACGTGCGCAAGTTCATCGCCATCGGCCTGAACTATGCCGACCACGCCGCCGAAAGCGGGATGCCCGTCCCGGCCGAGCCGGTCGTCTTCAACAAATGGACCAGCTGCATCGTCGGCCCGAACGACGACGTGGTGATCCCCGAGGGCTCGACCAAGACCGACTGGGAAGTCGAGCTTGGCATCGTGATCGGCAAGACCGCGCGCAAGGTCTCGGAAGCCGAGGCGCTTGACCATGTCGCGGGCTATTGCGTCATCAACGACGTGTCCGAACGCGAATGGCAACTGGAACGGGGCCAGACCTGGGACAAGGGCAAGGGGTTCGACACGTTCGGCCCGATCGGTCCCTGGCTTGTCACCAGCGACGAGGTGGCCGATGCCGGCAACCTGTCGATGTGGCTTGAGGTCGATGGCAAGCGCTATCAGGACGGCTCGACCAAGACGATGATCTTTGGCGTGGCCAAGCTGATCGCCTATTGCTCGCGGCTGATGACGCTGATGCCGGGCGACGTGATCACCACCGGCACGCCTCCGGGCGTCGGCATGGGGCAGAACCCGCAGGTCTTTTTGAAGGGCGGCGAGACGATCCGTCTGGGCATCGAGGGCCTGGGCGAGCAGACCCAGAAGGTCCGCCGCGCCTGAGTGACGAAAGGCGGCGGGCCTGTCCCGCCGCCCGATTCCTTGAGGAGGGAAGGATGAAGTTTTCAGCCAATCTCGGCTTTCTGTGGAACGATATGGCCTTGCCCGACGCGATCCGCGCGGCGGCGGCGGCCGGCTTCGATGCCGTCGAATGCCATTGGCCCTATGACCAGGCGCCCGAGGCGGTCGCCGCGGCGCTGGCCGAAACCGGCCTGGAGATGCTGGGCCTGAACACGCTGCGGGGCAAGCCGGGCGAAAACGGCCTGTCGGCCCTGCCCGGACGCGAGGCCGAGGCCCGTGCCGAGATCGACCGCGCCATTGCCTATGCCCGTGCCATCGGCTGCGGCGCCATTCACGTCATGGCGGGTTTTGCCGAAGGTCCGGCCGCCGAGGCCGTGTTCCGCGCCAATCTGGATCATGCCTGCCGCGCCGCGCCCGAGCTGACTATCCTGATCGAGCCGCTGAACCGCCATGACGCGCCCGGCTATTTCCTGACGCATTCGGGGCAGGCGCTGGACCTGATCGAACGCGCCGGGCACGAGAACCTGAAACTGATGTTCGACTGCTATCACCTGCAGATCATGGAAGGCGATCTGACCCGCCGTTTGCAGGCATTGCAGCCGGTGATCGGGCATGTCCAGATCGCGGCCGTTCCCGACCGGGGCACGCCGGATCATGGCGAGCTGGATTTCCGCCATATTTGCGCGACTTTGCGCGACTTGGGCTGGGCCCGGCCCGTCGGCGCGGAGTACCGCCCCGTCGGTCCGACCGGCGACAGCCTGGGCTGGTTGCCGGCCTTGCGCGCGATCTGACAATCACGCCGCCCGTGGCGCGGGCGGCGTGGGTATTTGGGAAACAGTGAAGATCAGCCCTGTTTCACGGGCAAGGTCGCGCCCGCCCGTTCCGCCAGGATCTTGGCGATCGCGGCATCGGCCTCGCGCCCGAGCCCCGCTTCCGAGGCGGCGCGGTAAAGCGCCAGCGAGGCATCGGCCAGGGGAACCGGGCTACCAAGTGCGTGGGCGCTGTCAGTGACGATTCCCAGATCCTTGACGAAGATGTCGACGGCCGAGAAGGGCGTGTAGTCCCCCGACACCACCTGCGGGCCGCGGTTCTGGAACATCCAGCTGTTGCCCGCGCATTCGGTAATGACCTCCTGCACGGTGCCAAGATCGAGGCCGCTTTTCGCGGCAAGCACCATCGCCTCGGCCATGGCGGCGATATGGACGCCGGCGAGAAGCTGGTTGATGAGCTTCATCCGGCTGCCCGCGCCGGGCGTGTCGCCAAGGCGGAAGACCCGCGCCGCGATCGCGTCGAGCGCGGGCTGGATGCGGGCGAAGGCCTCGGGAGGGCCGGAGGCCATGATGCTGATCGCACCTTCGCGGGCCTTGGTGGCCCCGCCCGAAACCGGGGCGTCGATGGCGACCATCCCGGCCGCCTGCACCTGTTCGGCGATGGCGACCGCGTCATCGGGTTGCATGGTCGGGCAAAGGACGAAGATGGTGCCCGGACGCGCCGCGGCCACGGCGCCGTTCTGACCGAAAAGCACGGTCCGTGTCTGGGCTGCGTTCACGACATAGACGAAGATCACGTCGGCGGCGGCAGCCTCGGCCGGGGTGGCGACGGGTCGGCCCCCGGCGGACGCGAGCTCGGCCAGCGGGGCCGGGTTCACATCCACGCCGCGGATGTCGAGTCCCGCACGGGCCAGCGACAGCGCGGCGCCAAGGCCCATCGAGCCGAGGCCGATGACGGCAGTGGTCAGGCTCATGTCCAGGCCTCCTTGCGGCGGGCGAGCAGTTTGCGGATCAGCGGGGCTGTCCAGACGAGGATCGTGAAGATCCCCAGCCCGGCCGCGATGGGACGTTCGAAGAAGGCCAGCATGTTGCCGTCGGATTTGATCATCGAAGTGATGAAATGCTGTTCAAGCAACGGACCAAGGACAAGTCCGAGGATCGCCGGGGCGATGGGAATGTCATTTTCCTCCATCATGAAGCCCAGGATGCCGAAGGCCAGCATCAGGATGATCCCGAAGACCGAGTTGGTGATGGCGAAGGCCCCGACGATGCAGAACAGCATGATGATCGGCATCAGCACCCGCTGCGGCACCGCGAGGATCGTGGTCGAGGCGCGGATCGCGATCCAGCCCAGCGGGATCATCAGCAGGTTCGCCAGCAGGAAGACGATGAAAAGCGCGTTGATGAGCGGGGCCTGTTCGATGAAGATCGTCGGGCCCGGGTTCATCCCCTTGATGTAAAGGACGCCGATCACGATGGCGGTGATCGAGTCGCCCGGAATGCCGAAGACCAGCGCCGGGATCCAGGCGCCGCTGACGGCGGCATTGTTCGAGGCCCCGGCCTCGACCAGCCCCTCGACATGGCCCTTGCCGAACTTCTCGGGCTCGCGCGAGAAGCGCTTGGACATGGCGTAGGAAATCCAGGCGGCGATGTCTGCGCCTGCGCCGGGCAGGGCGCCGATCAGCGTACCGACGATATTGCCGCGCAGCATCTGCTTGGGATACTTGCGCATGATCGGGATCTGGCTGCGCAGCATCCCCTTGGTCGAGGGGCGCAGCGGCGCGCCCAGCTTGTACCCGCGCACCAGATATCGGAACACCTCGGCCAGCGCGAACAGGCCGATCATCGCCGGAATGAACGAGATCCCGCCCAGCAGGTCGACATTGCCGAAGGTGAAGCGCGGCTCGGCGGTGGGATTGTCCATGCCGACGCAGGCCGCGACCAGCCCGATCACCAGCGCGACCAGTCCGCGCGGGATCGAGCCGGGCGAGACAAAGATCGCCGCGGACAGGCCCAGCAGCACCAGCCAGAAATACTCGAAGGACGAGAACTTCAGTGCCACCTCGGCCAGCAGCGGCGAGGCGACGATCAGGACGATGGTGCCGAAAACGCCGCCCAGCACCGAAAAGACCAGCAGTGCGCCAAGCGCCTCGGGGCCGCGGCCGTCGCGGGTCATACGATAGGAATCATCGACATAGGCGGCCGAGGCGGGCGTGCCGGGGATGCGCAGCAGCGCGCCCGGAATGTCACCCGAAAAGATCGCCATCGCCGATGCCGTGACGATCGAGGCGATTGCGGCAATCGGCTCCATGAAAAAGGTGATCGGCACCAGAAGGGCCGTGGCCATGGTCGCGGTCAGGCCGGGAATGGCGCCGACAAACAGGCCGAAGGCGCCGGACAGCAGCATGACCAGCAGGACATGGGGGTCGAAGACCATGGCGAAGGATTGTGCGAGAACGCTCATCTGATGGACCTCACCACGGCAGGGACAGGAACTCGCCGCGCGGCAGCGGCACCAGCAGCATCTTGCCGAAGGCGAATTGCACGACGACCACGGTCACCAGTGAAATCAGCAGCGCCGGCAATGGCTTTGTCCCTGTCAGCAGCATCATCGCGGCGACCAGCACAAGACTGGCGATGGTGAAGCCCAGCCAGTCCACGGTCAGGATATAGGCCAGGATCAGCAGCGCGGTGGCGCCCAGCTTGGCCCAGGTCCGCGGCTCTCCCGCCCAGTCGAGCGCGGTCGCCAGGGGCGCGCCGCGTTCGGTCGCCAAGCCCTGCACGATCAGCCAGATCCCGACGATCACGGCCAGACCGGCAATGACCGTGGGCAGCGTCTCGGCCCCGTACTTCTGCCCCGGTATCGGTGAAAACTGGCGGGCGGCGATGAACATCGCAATCCCCCCCAGCAATGTCAGCACGCCAAGCGCGCGGTCCCCAAGTCTCATGCCGGTCCCCTTCCCGACTGCAGGAAAAAGGCCGCGGGGATCACCCGCGGCCCTGTCTTACTTTGCCAAGCCGGCTTTTTTCATGATGTCGCCAAGGCTGGCGTCATCGGCAGCGACGGTCGCGGTCGCCTCCTCGGGGCCGGCCCAACGCAGGCCGAAGCCGCGGTCCTTCATGAAGTTCTGATAGGCGTCGCTGTTATACGCCTTTTCGATGGCCGCGATCAGACGCTCGCGCGCTTCGGGGGGCATGTCCTTCGGCGCGGCAATGGCGCGCCAGACCGAAAGCTTCCAGTCCGAGCCGGTGGCCTCCTTCAGGGTCGGGGTGTCAGGGAACAGGTCCTGCCGTTCGTCCGACATGCTGGCCAGGGCACGCACGCGGTCCGCGTCGATCAGGGCGCGTCCCTCGGCCAGGGACGAGGGAACCATCTGCACTCCGCCGGCGACCATGTCTGTCAGCCCGGCATTCGCACCCTGACTGGGGACGAAGGGCACGGATTGCAGCGGGATGCCTTCGGACATCAGCCAGCCCAGCAGGTTCAGGTGCCAGATGCCGCCCTGACCGGTTCCCGAGGCCTTGACGGTTCCCGGCGGCTCGGACTTGATCGCATCGCGCAATTCGGCTGCGGTCTTCCACGGGGCGTCCTCGGCCACCATGATGCCACCGGGATCGGCGTTGACCAGCGCGAGAATGTCGAAATCCTTGTAGGTCAGGTCGGTCAGCCCCTGCCAATGCATCATGTCGATCTCGATCGTCATGACGCCAATGGTATAGCCATCGGGCTTGCCGCGGGCGATGGCGGTATGGCCGACCACACCCGAACCGCCCGTGCGGTTCACCACGTTCACCGGCTTGCCCAGTTCCTCCTGCAGGATCTGCGCAAAGATCCGGCCCACGGCATCGGTGCCGCCACCTGCGCCCCAAGGCACGATCATTTCGATGGGTCGTTCGGGATATTCGGCAAATGCGGGGGCGCTCCAGGTGCCCAGCATGCAACCCGCCGCAAGCAGCGGCAGAACGGCTCTGCGTTTCATGATCTTCCTCCCTGATGGCGCGTTTCCGCGCCTTTCCTCCGGAAGGAAGGATCATGTTTCATGTATACATTGTCAACTGCGCCTGAAGGACGCACGACGTTTCACGTATTCACCGCCAGATCGTAATGCATACATGCCAGTTTTTCGGCCTTGTCGAAATATTGGGGCGACAGTTGCATGATGCCCGGAAGGTCGCCGAAGACGCGTCGAAGGTGCAGGCGCATGGCGGTTTCGGCCTGGTCCGCCTCACCACTTGCGACGGCGTCGACGACGGCGCGGTGCTGGTCCAGCATGATGTCGTTCGGCGTCACCGCCGAGACCAGGTGCCGCACCCGGTCCAGATGCACCTTGAGCACCTGAAGATGGTTCCAGGCCATCACCTTTCCGGCGATTTCGGCCAGAGTATAATGAAATTCCTCGTCCAGCATCACCAGGGCCTTGGCGTCGCCCTGTGGAATGGCGTCCTGCCGGACCAGGATTTCGCGCAGGGTCGCGATCTGTTCGGGGCGGGCATTCCGGGCGGCAAGGCGGACGATATCGGATTCGACCGCCTCGCGGATGAAACGCGTGCTGAGCACCCAGTCCATGTCGATGCGCGATACGAAGGTCCCGCGCTGGGGCCGTACTTCCAGCAGGCCCTCTCCGGCAAGGCGGATGAAGGCTTCGCGGACCGGCTGGCGCGACAGGTCATACTGGTCCGCGATCTCCTGTTCGGACAGGCGGGTGCCGGGCAGGATGTCACCGCTGATGATCCGCCGATGCAGGATCAGATGCATCTGCGCTGCGGCAGGCATCTCGGCGGCGGGGGCAGGTTGCGGACCGCTGGGGGCAGGCGCCGCGGATGTCGTGGTCATGGTGTTCCTCCTGAAACACCATTTCCCTTGAAGCGGATGAGTGCGTCAACTGCTTCCGGTGCGCGTGAAGCCCAGGACGGTCGTCTGGCGATAGACCTGGTCGCTGGTCAGCAGGGTCGAGGGGTAATCCCCGTGATGGACCGCATCGGGCCAAAGCTGGGATTCCATCGCGATCCCGGCATGGCGGCCATAAGGCGCGCCGCCGATCCCCTTGGCCCCGCCCTGCATGTGGGCGGCGGCATAGACCTGCAGTCCCGGCTCGGTCGAGTCGATCGTCATGCGGACATCTCCCGCCTGCAACACTGCCGCGGGACGGGGCAGGTGGTGGCGGGTCGTGTCGATGCACAGGTTATGGTCGATCAACGGACCGCCCAGCCGTTCGGCCAGCTGGACCGGCTGACGGAAATCCAGATGCGTGCCCGCGACGGGCGCAGGGCTGCCCAAGGGGATCAACGCCTCGTCCACCGGCAGGTAGGTCTCGGCCGGGATGGTCAGGCGGTGGTCCGAGATGTCGGCTTTGCCGTCCAGATTGAAATAGCTGTGCTGCGCGAAATTGCAGATCGTGGTTTCGCTGGAGGTCGCGACAATCTCGATCCGCAGTGCCGGGCCGGGCAGGATCTGATAGCGCACGCGCACCAGCATCGCTCCCGGAAAGCCCATGTGACCGTCCGGCAGGTAATCCGACAATGCGACGAAATCCGGCCCGTGATCGGCGACTGTCCAGTTGCGCACCCCTGTCCCGTCCGAGCCGCCATGCAGCGTCGTCCGCCCGGCTTCGTTTCGATCCAGGGCAAGGGGGCGCCCGTCGATTTCGGCCTCGCCGCGGGCGATGCGGTTCGCGCAGCGTCCGACGATCGCGCCGAAATAGCGCCCCTCGTCCAGATAGGGGGGCAGGGTCGGGAAGCCCAGCACCAGCGGATGCGCGACCCCGTCCAGGCGCAAGTCTTGCAGAGAAGCGCCCAGCGTGACGACCGAGGCGGTCAGCCCGTGGCCCGTTATGGTGATCCGGCTGACCTCTTGCCCATCGGGCAGCTTGCCGAAAGCGTCCTTCGTCATGGTTGCACCTGTGGTTCGGGTCGCCCGGTCACGCCGACCGGCAGCACCATCCAGCTGCGCCCGTCCTGCGCGCCGCCAAGGTCGACCGCCGCGCTGGTGACAAGGATGCGGTCCAGTCTTTCGCCGATGAAGGCGGGGCAGGTCGTCTGTTTCACGGGCAGCTCGACCGATTGCAACAATTGGCCGTCGGGGGCATGGCAGACCAGCTTGCCGGTGCCCCAGCGGGCGTTCCAGAAATTGCCTTTCGCATCGGTCACTGCGCCATCGGGAAACTGGTCGGTCCCGCGCAGGTCAAGGAAGACGCGTGGCTGGCCCTTGGGCCATCCATCGCTATCCAGATCCTGGACCCAGACCATCTGGGCATCCGTGTCGGCGAAATAACCCAGCTTGCCATCCGGCGAAAAGCAGATCGCGTTGGGGATCGAGACGGGAGAATGCAGCTTGCGCAGCTCACCCCGGTAATAGCGATAGATGGCGCCCTGTCCCGGGCTTCCATCCGTGGCCATGGTCCCGATCCAGAACCCGCCCTGCGGATCGGCGCGGCCATCATTCGAGCGGGTGTCGGGGCGGTCGGCCTCAAGCGCGACCAGATGCTGACGGCTGCCATCGCGCAGGTCGAAACGGAACAACGCCGTTTCGCTGGCGATCAGCAGATTGTCGTGGTCGATCCAGCCTGCCGCCGAGACACGATCGTCAAAGCTCCATGCCAGTTCGCGGCCGTGCCTGCGGCTCAGCATCCGGCGGTTCAGGATATCGAACCAGAAGGCCTGCTGGCGCTCGGGGTGCCAGAACGCCCCCTCGCCCAGCAGGCAAGGGCGAGGGTCGAACAGCGTGTATTTCATGCCGGAAGCGCCGCGACCATTTCGCGGGCGCGCTGGCCCACCTGATCGGCGCTGTCGCCGGGCTTGTAAAGCGAGCTGCCGATGCCGAAGCCCTGCGCGCCCGCTGCGATCCAGTCCGCAAAATTGTTCGGACCGACGCCGCCCACGGCATAGACCGACATGTCGCGCGGTAGCACCGCACGCAGCGCCTTGAGCGCGACCGTCCCGGCCTGATCGGCGGGGAACAGCTTCAGACCGGTGGCCCCGGCGGCGATGGCCGCAAAGCACTCGGTTGCGGTGAACACGCCCGGATAGGATTCCAGCCCCAGCCGCCGCGTTTCGCGGATGACCTCGGGATTGGTGTTGGGCGAAACGATCATGCGCCCGCCCACATCCGCGACGCGGGCCACATCCTCGACCGTCAGGACGGTGCCGGCGCCGATGGTGGCGCGCCCGGCAAAGGCCGTGGCCATCAGGCGGATGCTTTCCAGCGGATCGGAAGAGTTCAGCGGCACTTCGATTCGGTCGATGCCGGCATCGATCAGGGCCTCGCCCACGGCAAGTGCGTCGGTCGGGGTCAGGCCGCGCAGGATGGCTATGATTGGCTGGGTCATGTGGTCCTCGTCAGGGCGGAAGCGGCGGCGGTCAGTCCGGCAAGGACCAGTTCGCCACCATCCATTTGATGAGCATCCGCACCGGCCTGCGTCAAGGCCCCCGCGTAAAGCGCCGAAAGTTCGGGCGCGCCGATGATGACCACGCGGCGATCGCTCCATAGCGGTCGGGCTGCGGCCAGTTCGGACCCGATCAGCAGGCCCGAAAGCCGTCCAGCGCCCTGTTCCGCCGTCAACCCGTTCAGCAATGCCGCCGCGCGCAGGGGGAACAGGCCTGCCGGGGCCATGTCGGCATTGGTCGCCGCCTGGGCCGAAGCTTCCAGAAAGCTGTCCATGTCCGGTCGTGCGTCGCCGATGGTCAGGCGCAGTACGGATTGGCGCGACAAAAGGGCATAGACCTCTCCGGTCATGAAGGTGTGGAACCCCTCGACCATGCCGGATGCGATGCGCACCCATTTGCAATGCGTGCCGGGCAGGCAAAGCGTGCCTTCGAAATCCGGGTTCCGCGCCAGAAATCCCGCGATCTGGGTTTCCTCCCCGCGCAGCACGTCGGGCGGGTCGATCTGGGACAGGCCGGGCAGGATATGGACCTGAAGCCGCGGATCGGCGACCAGGGGTCGTGTCGCGCGCAGCGGGTCCAGCGGCGTGCAGGGGGTGGGGCGGTATTCCGCCTCGACCCAACCCGTCCGCGCGCCGACCATGCCGCAGGCGATGACCGGAACCGGCCGGTCACCCAACCAGTCCGCGACCAGTTCCAGAAGCGCGGGTTCGAACCCTTCCGGCGTCAGGCTGCCCATGCCCTTGTCCGAGGAGCGGTTGTCCAGCACCTCGGATCCCTGCATGGCCCAAACGCGAAGCCGGGTGGTGCCCCAGTCGACCGCGATCCAGTCCGGACCGGTCACGACGGGGCTTACCATTCGAACGCGTCGGTCTGCACCCGGCGCCCCAGCATCATGGCATCGGCGACATGGCGGAAGGGTGTCAGGTCGACATCGCTTTCGCCTTTCGCGATCAGCTCGGCAAAGCGGGCATAGATGCGGTCGTATTCGCCCGCCAGCGCGCCTTCTGCGGACAGAACCTCGCCATCGGCAGTGATGGTCGCGCCGCCTTGCGACAGCTCCATCACGCCGCGATCGGTTTCGATCCGCATGTTCCAGGTCTGGACGCCCGTTTCGCGGAAGTCGAAGTCCAGGTCGACCGGCGCGCCTTCCTCGGTCAGCATGGTCAACCGACCTGCGATGGGCGTGTCGCGGTTTGCCGGGAATTCAAGCTCGGCCCCGGTCGTGTAAAGCGCGACCGGCAGGATATAGGTCAGGATCGAATAGGCGTTGATGCCGGGATCGAAGACCCCGGTTCCACCGGGGGCGAAGATCCAGTCCTGGCCCGGATGCCAGCGCCGCACATCCTCGCGCCAGGTGACGGTGATCGCGGTGATCTTGCGGCTGGAGAGCCATTCCCGCGCGCCGGGAATGCCGGGCGCGAACTGGCTGTGCCAGGCGGTGAACAGGGTCTTGCCCTGATCACGGGCGATGCGCTGCAGGGTCATCACCTCGGACACGGTGGTGCCCGGCGGCTTTTCCAGCAGGACGTGGCGACCCGCCAGCAGCGCTTCGCGCGCGACGGCGAAGCGCACCTGCGGCGGGGTGCAAAGCGCGACCGCCCCGACCTCGGGCCGCTCGGCCAGGAAGGTCGTCACGTCCTTGAAGGCGCTGACCCCATCGGCCGTGTTGAAGGGGTCGACCGTCGCGGCCAGGTTGAAGGCGCTCGACGCATCCAGCGCGGGACGATGCTGTTCCCGCGCGATCTTGCCGAAGCCGATGATTGCCAGATCAGTGGCTGTCACGTCCCACCTCGCGTCCACGGCTGCCTTTGAGGAAGTCGAAATCGGCCCCGGTATCGGCGCCCTCGACATGGTCATGGAACATCCGGGCATAGCCGGAGGCCGGCGGCTCGACCGGGTTCTTCCAGTCGGCCAGACGCTGCGCGATTTCCTCGTCGCTGAGGTCCAGATGCAGGCGGCGGTTCGGAACGTCCAGTTCGATGAAGTCGCCGGTGCGCACGATCGCCAGCGGACCGCCACGCGCGGCCTCGGGCGAGGTGTGCAGGACCACGGTGCCATAAGCCGTCCCCGACATGCGCGCATCCGAGATGCGGACCATGTCGGTGATGCCCTTTTTCAGCACCTTGGGCGGCAGGCCCATATTGCCGACCTCGGCCATGCCGGGATAGCCCTTGGGACCGCAGTTCTTCATGACCATGACGCAGGTCTCGTCAATGTCGAGGCTGTCATCGTTGATCCGGGCCTTGTAGTCGTCGATATCCTCGAAGACCACGGCACGGCCACGGTGCTGCATCAGGTGCGGGCTGGCGGCCGAAGGCTTCAGCACCGCGCCCAGCGGCGCCAGGTTGCCCTTGAGAACGGCGATGCCGCCCTGCTGGGTCAGGGCCTTCTCGACCGGCAGGATGACGTCCTCGTTCCAGTTCTTGACGTCCTTGACCTCGTCCCAGACCGTCTCGCCCGAGACGGTCAGCGCGTCCTTGTGCAGAAGCCCGGCTTCACCCAGACGCTTCAGGACCACAGGCAGGCCACCCGCATAGAAGAACTCTTCCATCAGGTATTTGCCCGAGGGCATCAGGTTCACGATGGTCGCGACGTCGCGGCCGCAGCGGTCCCAGTCGTCCAGCGTCAGGTCGATGCCGACCCGGCCCGCCATGGCCAGCAGGTGGACGACGGCATTGGTCGACCCCCCGATCGCGCCATTGGTGCGGATCGCGTTTTCGAAGGCCTGCTTGGTCATGATGTCGCTGGGCTTCAGGTCGTCCTTGACCATCTGTACGATGCGGCGGCCCGACAGTTGCGCCATCACGCGGCGGCGACTATCGACGGCCGGGATCGCGGCATTGCCGGAAAGCGCCATGCCAAGCGCCTCGGCCATCGACGCCATGGTCGAAGCCGTGCCCATCGTGTTGCAGGTCCCGGACGAGCGGCTCATCGCCTGCTCGGCTTCCAGGAACTCGTCCTGCGTCATCTCGCCCGCCTTCACGGCTTCCGAGAATTTCCACAGATGCGTGCCCGAGCCGATGCGCTCACCGCGGAACCAGCCGTTCAGCATCGGGCCGCCAGTCACGACGATCGACGGGATGTCGGTCGAGGCCGCACCCATCAGCAGGCTGGGGGTGGTCTTGTCGCAACCGACCAGCAGCACCGCACCGTCGATCGGCTGGCCGCGCATCGCTTCCTCGACCGCCATGGCGGCAAGGTTGCGATACATCATCGCGGTCGGGCGATAGGTGTTTTCCGAGGCCGAGAAGACCGGAACCTCGACCGGGAAGCCGCCGGCTTCCCAGATGCCGGCCTTCACCTTTTCGGCCAGTTCCCGCAGGTGGCCGTTGCAGGGCGTCAGGTCCGACCAGGTGTTCAGGATCCCGATGACCGGGCGACCGTCGAACAGGTCATGCGGATAGCCCTGATTCTTCAGCCAGCCACGGTGATAGATGGTGTCGCGCGAGTTGCCGCCATACCAGTGCTGCGACCGCAACTTGCGCGGCCATTCTGCGGGTTTGAAAGTCATTACGATTTGCTCTTGTTCGAAACGTCGAAGATGACGGCGGCCATGAGGACCAGCCCCTTGATGACCTGTTGGTAGTCGATGCCGATGCCAAGGATCGACATGCCGTTGTTCATCACACCCATGATGAATGCGCCGACCACGGCCCCGATCACGGTGCCGACGCCGCCCGACATCGAGGCGCCGCCGATGAAGACGGCCGCGATCACGTCAAGCTCGAAGCCGACGCCGGCCTTGGGGGTGGCCGAGTTCAGGCGGGCCGAAACGACCAGGCCGGCCAGCGCCGCCAGCATCCCCATGTTCATGAAGGTCAGGAAGACGACGCGTTCCGAGTTGATGCCCGACAGCTTCGCGGCCTTGGCGTTGCCGCCGATGGCATAGATGCGGCGGCCGATCGTCGTGCGTTCGGACAGGAAGGCGTAAAGCGCGACCAGCACGGCCATGACAATGAAGACGTTCGGCAGGCCGCGGAAGTTCGCGAGCGCCCAGGTCATCCAGGCCAGCGCGACGAAGATCAGCGCGTTCTTGGCGACGAAGAAGGCAAAGGGTTCGTCCGCGATGCCCAGCGTCTCCTCGCGGCGGCGGTTGCGGACCTGCATCCACAGGATGACAAGTGCGGCGCCCCAGCCCAGGATCAGCGACAGCGTGTTCGGCTTGTCCGGCCCGAAGAAGTCGGGGATGAAGCCCGAGGCGATCATCTGGAATTCGCGCGGGAAGGGGCCGATCGACTGCCCTTGCAGCGTCCACATGGTCAGACCGCGGAAGATCAGCATCCCCGCCAGCGTCACGATGAAGGACGGGATCTTCCAATAGGCGACCCAGTAACCCTGGATGGCGCCGATGATTGCGCCCGCAACCAGGCTGAGCACCACGACCACGGGGATCGGCAGGCCCAGCTTCACGATCATAAGCGCGGCCAGCGCGCCCACAAATGCCGCGACCGACCCGACCGACAGGTCGATATGGCCCGCGACGATGATCAGAAGCATCCCCACCGCCATGATGACGATGTGGCTGTTCTGCAGGAACAGGTTCGTCAGGTTGACCGGGCGGAAAAGAATCCCCCCGGTCACGATCTGGAAGAACGCCATGATGACGATCAGGGCGAACAGGATTCCGTATTCGCGGATGTTGCGGCGGATGAACCCAAAGGTATCGCCGCCGGGACGGGTTTCGGTGGTATCAGACATGGGCGGCCTCTGCCTCGATCTCTTCGGGGGTGATGTCTTCCTCGGTCAGGTTGTGGCCCGACTTGATGATGATCGACATGATGCGTTCCTGGGTCGCCTCGGCGGTCGGCATGTCGCCCACCAAACGCCCTTCGTTCATGACGAGTACCCGGTCGGTGATGCCCAGAAGCTCCGGCATTTCCGAGGAAATCACGATGATGGATTTACCCGCGGCGGCAAGGTCGCGGATGATGGTGTAGATCTCGTATTTCGCGCCGACGTCGATGCCGCGCGTGGGTTCGTCCAGGATCAGGATCTCGGGTTCCGAGAACAGCCACTTCGACAGCACCACCTTTTGCTGGTTGCCGCCGGAAAGGTTGGCCATCACCTGGTCGATGGACGAGGAGCGGATGTTGATCTGCTTGCGGAAGTCGCGCGCGACCTGGCCTTCGCGGTGGCGGTCGATGATGCCGCGTTTCGCAATGCCCGCAAGGTTTGCCAGCGGGATGTTGCGGCGGATCGTGTCCTCAAGCACCAGTCCCAGGGACTTGCGGTCCTCGGTCACATAGGCAAGCCCGGCCTTGATCGCCTTGGGTACGGTCGCAAGATCGACCTGCTTGCCGTGGATCGACACGCTGCCCTTGCGAAAATCACCGACCGAGCGACCGAACAGGCTCATCGCCAGTTCCGTGCGGCCTGCACCCATCAGGCCGGCAATGCCCAGAACCTCGCCTCGCTTCAGGTCGAAGTTGGCGTTGTCGACCAGCATCCGGCCTTCGCGCAGGGGGTCGGCGACGGTCCAGTCGCGGACCTGCATCACCACTTCGCCGATCTTCGGCTCGCGCGGGGGATAGCGGTCGTTCATGGAGCGACCGACCATGTCCTTGATGATCTGGCTTTCCGGGACCATCCCGGTGTGGTGCGACACGGTCGAGCCGTCGCGCAGCACGGTGATGCTGTCGCAGACCTGCGAAATCTCGTTCAGCTTGTGCGAGATCATGATGGCCGTCATGCCCTGCTCGCGGAAGCCTGCAAGCAGGCGCAGAAGCGCGGCGCTGTCATTCTCGTTCAGGGATGAGGTGGGCTCGTCCAGGATGAGCAGGTCGACCTTCTTGGACAGGGCCTTGGCGATCTCGACAAGCTGTTGTTTGCCCATGCCCAGCTCGCCGACCTTGGTTTCGGGGCTTTCGCGCAGCCCGACCTTGGCCAGAAGCTCGGCCGTGCGGCGGTTCGTCTCGTGACGGTCGATCACGCCACGGCTGGCGATCTCGTTTCCAAGGAAGATGTTCTCGGCGATCGACATCTGTGGCACCAGTGCCAGTTCCTGATGGATGATGACGATACCCTGGGCTTCGCTGTCAGGGATGCCCCGGAATGCCATCGGCTTTCCATTATACAGGATTTCGCCGTCATAGGAGCCGTGGGGATATACGCCCGACAACACTTTCATCAGCGTCGACTTGCCGGCGCCGTTTTCGCCGCAAAGCGCCCGGATCTCGCCCCGGCGCACGACCATGTTGACGTTGTCCAGGGCTTTGACGCCGGGGAATTCCTTGGTGATTCCCCGCATTTCCAGAATGGGATCCATCGCTACCTTCTGCCCCTAGCTAAGGAATACGCCGCCGCAGGGGGCTTTCCCCTGCGGCGGCGCGGGTTGGTTGGATTACTTCAGCTGGTCTTCGGTGTAGTAGCCCGAGCCGACCAGCACGTCCTTGACGTTGGCGGCGGTGACCGGAACCGGCTCCAGCAGGTAGGACGGGACGACCTTGACGCCGTTGTCATAGGTCTTGGTGTCGTTGACCTGCGGCTCTTCGCCCTTGATCATCGCATCGACCATGCTGACGGTGACTTTCGCCAGTTCACGGGTGTCCTTGAAGATGGTCGAGTACTGTTCGCCCGCCATGATCGACTTGACCGACTGGACTTCGGCGTCCTGACCCGAGACGATCGGCATCTTCAGGTCGCCCGAGCCATAGCCCACGCCCTTCAGCGACGACAGGATGCCGATCGACAGCCCGTCATAGGGCGACAGCACGCCGTTCACCTGCTTGTCGGTGTAGTTGGCCGACAGGATGTTATCCATGCGCGACTGCGCGGTGGCCGGGTCCCAGCGCAGGGTGCCGACCTTGTCCATGCCCATCTGGCCCGACGGGATCACGATCGAGCCGTCGTCGATCATCGGCTGCAGGACCGACATCGCGCCATCATAGAAGAAGAAGGCGTTGTTGTCGTCCGGGCTGCCGCCGAACAGTTCGACGTTCCACGGCTTCACGTCCGGGAAACGCTCCTTGAGGCCGGCGACCAGGGTGTTGGCCTGCTCGACGCCCACCTTGAAGTTGTCGAAGGTGGCATAATAGTCGATGTCCGGCGTGTCGCGGATCAGGCGGTCATACGCGATGACCTTGATGTCCGCCGCTTTCGCGTTCGCCAGCGCGTTCGACAGCGTGGTGCCGTCGATGGCGGCGATGACCAGCACGTTCACGCCCTTGGTGATCATGTTCTCGATCTGGGCAAGCTGGTTCGGAATGTCGTCGTCAGCATATTGCAGGTCGGTCTGGTAACCGGCGTCCTGGAACTGCTTGACCATGTTGTTGCCGTCATCGATCCAGCGGGCCGAGGTCTTCGTCGGCATCGAGATGCCGACCATGCCTTCGGCCAGCGCGAAGCCGGGCACCGAAAGAGCCGCGACCGAAGCAGCAGCAAGCGCAAGTTTCTTGAGGGTAGACATATTTCCTCCCGTTGATGGGCACGACAGAAGAGGGCGCTCATCGGCGCCTTGCAGGATCTTCCGGTGCTTCCCCCCGTCATCGCGGGCCTGCCGGGCCAATCCCGGCAGCCGTCCGCGGCAGCGGCGTCAGGCCGCCTGCCTGCCGACAGGCTAGCTTGGCACCGTTGCAGGCGTCAATTTCGGTTTCTGTGGGGCGTTATATCGTTTATGATATATCTTAGCGCTAACATTGGGATGAACGGCCGCAAGCATGCGCGCAAACCGCGACGTGGGGGACGAACTCGTCTCTCGGGGAATCAAGCTGAAACAACTTGCCCTGCTGGTCGCGGTCGAGCGGACGGGGCAGCTTAGCCTTGCCGCAGCCTTCCTGAACATCACCCAGCCCGCAGCATCTCGAATGCTGTCGGATCTTGAACGCATCGTCGGCGCCCAACTGACGCAGCGTCACAGCCGCGGTGTCAGCCTGACACTCGCCGGGGAAAGACTGGCGGAACGGGGGCGCGCCATGCTGCGCGACCTGGATATCGCCGGGCGCGAGGTGCGCGACATCGACCGCGGTCGGGTGGGGTCGGTGCATATCGGCTCGGTCTCCGGCCCGTCGCTGGATCTGGTGCTGCCGATCGTTCACAGCCTCGAACGGTCCGAACCCCATCTGCGCGTGCGCATCGACGTCGCTTCCAGCGACCGCCTGGTGGGAGAACTGCTGTCCGGGCGGCTGGACCTGTATATCGGCCGCGTCCCGGATACGCAGGATCCTGCGCCCTTCGACGTGGCCCCGATCGGCCCCGAGCCACTGTCGCTGATCGTGCGGCGCGACCATCCGCTGGCGGGGAAGGCGGGCTGCGACCTGCGCGATTGTTTGGAATACGACTGGGTGATGCAACCGACCGGCAGCATGCTGCGTGGCACGGTCGAGCGTTACCTGATCGACCACGGGCTGTTCCCGCCGCCGACGGTCATCTCGACCAGTTCGCTGATGCTGACGCTGGCCTTCGTGCTTCGATCGCAGGCGGTGGGGGTGATGTCGACCTCGGCCGCGCGGCTGTTCGCGTCCGAAGGGCGCAGTGCGCCGATTTCCCGGCTGGGCGTCGCCCGCGATCTCAGCGTGGCGGCCTATTCGATCGTCACCCTGCGTGACCACAATCCGACTCCCGCCGCGCAGGTCTTCCTGAACATCCTGCGCGAAGAGCTGCGTCAGCGCCGCGGCTAGGGGTCAGCCTTCGCCCGCGCGCAGGTCCGCCCATTCGGGATGCCGGTCGAATTGCGCGCGCACATAGGTGCAGGCGGGGACGATCAGCAATCCCTGACGGCGCGCATCGTCGATCAGGCGCTGAACCATCGCGGTCGCCGCGCCGGTGCCGCGCATCGTGTCGGGGGAATAGGTGTGGTCGGCGACGATGATGCCGGGCCCCCCCGAACGCCAGGTCAGCTCCGCCTCGCCGTCGATGCCGGGCAGGGTGGCGACATAACGTCCCGAGCTGCCGTAATTCTCGTGCGAGACGCGGATGGTGAGTTGCGACATGTCATGCTCCGTCTTGACCTGGCTTGAACGCACGAAGCGGCGTTTCGGTCCGTTCCGTCTTGAAGCATTGTCGCGGGCGGGGACAAGGGCGGCATTTGCCGCCCCTGCGCCATCGATTCAGGCGCGCTCCGAATATTCGAACAGCTCGGTATTGACGACGATCGCCTCATCCGCGCCGACGAAGGGCGGGATCATGATCCGCAGTCCATTGTCGAGGATCGCGGGCTTGAAGCTTTTCGATGCCGTCTGGCCGTTCAACACCGGCTCGGTCTCGGCGACGCGGCAGACGACCTTCTGCGGGATGCGGACCGACAGCGCCTCGTCACCGTAATATTCGATGGTCGCGGTCATGCCGTCCTGCAGGAAGGGGCGACGGTCGCCCAGAAGATCGGCATCCAGCTCGATCTGCTCGAAAGTCTCGCTGTCCATGAAGACAAGGCGCCCTTCGGATTCATACAGGAACTGCTGGTCCTTGTTGTCCAGGCGAACATACTCGACCTTGTCTTCCGAGCGGAAGCGTTCGTTCAGCTTGCGGCCGTCGCGCAGGTTCTTCATCTCGACCTGGGCAAAGGCGCCGCCCTTGCCGGGCTTCACGTGGTTGACCTTCACGGCGGCCCAAAGCCCGCCGTCATGCTCCAGCACATAGCCGGGCTTGATTTCATTGCCGTTGATCTTGGCCATTCAATTCGCCTTGAAAGGTTGAGAAAGGGATGTGACGTCGCGGCGCTTGAACCGCGCTTACGCGCCCCTATATCCAGTGCCATGTTCCGCCGCAATCGGATCGGCTTTGTGCCATTGTCAAGGGTTGGCGGGGTTTTCCGGGTGTCGTGAAAGCTTCAGAAAGCGCAAGCTATGCTGCATTTGCTTGGGTTTGCACGGGGCGCATGGCTGTCATGTAGGTAGGGGCATACCGAATCACGGGCGGGATCGGCTAAGCCCGCCTAGCTTCGCCGTCGCTGGCGAAGGATACGACCGGGCAGGGGCTCCGTCGTCATGATGCGGTACTGCAAGAAAAACAGGATTAAGTATATGCGCGATTTCGTGGATGGTTCGGCTTTCAATTTCGAACAAGGGCAACGTGCCCGCAAGCTTTTTGCTGCCGTTGTGCTGGCTGCGCTTGATGATGCGATCGCGGATGACAAAAAATACGGCAACGGGCCTGATCAGATTGCACGTTGGGCACGCTCGCGCGATGGGCGCGAGGTCCTGTCCTGCGCTGGCATCGATCCGAACGAACGCGTCGTGAAGGGCCTGATGGAATTCGTCTCGAAAGGTGTGCGGACCTCGGTCGCGTTGTCGCGCGAGGAAAGCGAACGCCGCCACGCCGCCGAAGAGGCTGACGCCGCCTGATCGCGCGCGCCTTATCGTCGCATTGACGGGCTGCCCTTGGGCAGCCCCTTTTTGTTTCTGCTGCTGGAAACTCAAACCGTTGTGGATCGCCGCCGCAGGTTATCCACATATTGTGGCGCAGATTGACTTTTCCGGCATTTTCGCCAAGGATTGGCGCAAAATAATCATAATGCAGGACCAATTCCATTGCGCTTCGACCGGCTTCGCCTGAACGGCTTCAAAAGCTTCGTGGATCCGACCGACCTGGTCATTCATGAGGGGCTGACCGGCGTGGTGGGTCCGAATGGCTGCGGCAAGTCGAACCTGCTTGAGGCCCTGCGCTGGGTGATGGGCGAGAACCGCCCGACCGCCATGCGCGGCGAGGGGATGGAGGACGTGATCTTTGCCGGGACCGCACGCCGCACCGCGCGCGCCCATGCCGAGGTCACGCTCACCATCGACAACAAGGACCGACTGGCCCCTGCCGGCCTGAATGATGCCGATGCGCTGGACATCACTCGCCGGATCACGCGCGATGCCGGCAGCGCCTATCGCATCAATGGCAAGGAAGTGCGCGCGCGGGACGTGCAGATGCTGTTCGCGGATGCCTCGACCGGGGCGCACTCGCCGGCGCTGGTGCGGCAGGGCCAAATCTCCGAACTCATCAACGCAAAGCCCAAGGCGCGTCGTCGTATTCTTGAGGAAGCGGCCGGCATCTCGGGGCTTTACCAGCGCCGGCACGAAGCGGAACTGAAGCTGAATGCGGCCGAAGCAAACCTGACCCGGGTCGATGACACGCTGGACCAGTTGTCCTCGCAGGCGGCATCCTTGGCGCGGCAGGCCCGCGCGGCGGCAAAATACCGCGAGATCGGTGCCGCGCTGCGTCAGGCCGAAGGGCTGCTGCTGTATCGCCGCTGGACCGAGGCCGAAGAGGTCAAGGCCCAGACCGCTGAAGCCCTGCGCGAAGCGATCCGCCTTGCCGGCGAGGTCGAGGCGACCGCGAAACGCGCCATTGCCGCGCGGGAGGAGGCCGAGATCCACTTGCCGGCCCTGCGCGAGGAGGAACAGGTCGCCGCGGCAATCCTGTCCCGCGCCACTGTCGAGCGCGAGGCGCTGGACGAGGCCGAGGCCCGCGCGACCCAAGCCATCAAGACCCTGCTGGCCCGCATCGCCCACCTTGACCGCGACATCGAGCGCGAAGCCGCCCTGAACCGTGACGCGGGAGAGGTCATCGAACGTCTGGAATGGGAAAAGCGCGAGCTGGAAAAGGCCGGGCAAGGTCATGCCGAGCGGCTGGAGCTTGCGACCGGGGTGGCGGACGAAGCCGCCGAGGTTCTGCGCGAGGTCGAGGACCGGCTGGCCGAACTGACCGACGAAAGCGCGCGACTGTCGGCGCGGCACCAGTCGGCGGAGCGGCTGGCCCATGATCTGCGCCAGATGCACGACCGGGCGAACCGGGCCGCAACGACCGCCGAGGCCGCCGCCACCAAGGCGGACGAATCCGGTGCCGTCGCCGAGGCTGCCCGCGAAGCCGCAGACATCGCGCAAGACGAGGCGCATGAGCGCGTCGAAGCCGCAGAGGAGGCGCTGCTGCTGGCCGAAGAGAGTCGCGGTGCCCTTGAGGGGGACGAGGCCGAGGCCCGCGCCACCCGCGCCGAGGCCGAGGGCGAGCTTTCTGCCTTGACCGCCGAAATGGCCGCGCTGAAGCGGCTGGTGGAGCGCGGCGATGCTGGCGGTGCCTCGATCCTTGACCTCGTGCGGGTTGCCCGCGGATACGAGGCCGCCTTTGGCGCGGCGTTGGGCGACGAACTGGCGGCCGGGCTTGCCGAGGATGGTTCGGGCTGGCATCCGCTGCCCGGCTATGAGCCGCCGCAACCCTTGCCCAAGGGCGTGACCCCGCTTGCGCCCCATGTCGACGCTCCGCCCGTGCTGACGCGCCGCCTGTCGCAGGTCGGGCTGGTCGGTGACGCGGTCGAGGCGGCGCGGCTGCAGCAGGCGCTGGCACCCGGTCAGCGCCTAGTCACGCTTTCGGGCGACTTGTTCCGCTGGGACGGAATGCGCGTTCTGGCGCAGGACGCTTCGTCGACTGCCGCGCTGCATTTGCAAAAGGTGAACCAGCTTGCGGAACTGACCGCGCAGGCCCAGGCCGTGGGCGATCGGGCCTCGGACGCCGGAAGGCGTCATCAGGCCCTGCGTGATCGCCTGGCCGATGCGAGCGGGGCCGAGCGTTCGGCCCGCGATGCGCGGCGCGAGGCCGAACGCGGCCTGTCCGAGGCGTCGCGCTCCGTGACGCGCGCGGAATCCGAACTTGCCGCCACGCGCAGCCGTGCCGAATCGGCGCGAACCGAACTGGCCCGCCACCGTGCTGATGCTGGCGACGCCGCGGCGCGACTGGCCGAGGCCGAGCGTGCATTGGCCGAGCTTCCCGATCGCGGCGTTGCCGCCGCTGCGCTTGAACATGCGCGCACCGGGGTCGAGGCCGCGCGCATCGCCACCATGACCCGGCGCGGTGCTTTGGACGAATTGAAGCGCGAGGCGACGGCCCGGATCCGGCGCCTGCAGGAAATCGCCAAGGAGGATTCGGGCTGGCGCCTGCGTCTGGATCAGGCGGGAACGCGCGCCGCCGAGTTGGTCGCGCGGCGCGAACACGCCGCGGACGAGCTGGAAGCGGCCGAAGCCCAGCCCGAGATCCTGGCCGAGCGCCGCGAGACCCTGACCGATGCCGAGGCCAAGGCCGCCGCGCGCCTTGCCCGTGGTCGGGCTGCGCTGTCAGCTGCCGATCAGGCGCTGCGCGTCGCGGCCGAAGCCGAGCGCGATGCCGAGCGTGCCGCCTCGGACGCGCGGGCGACGCGGGCCGCGCGCGAAGCGCGGGCAGAAGCCGCGACCGAGGCCGAGGTCGCCGCCCGTGCCCGCATCCTTGACGAGAC
Organism: Paracoccus broussonetiae; assembly: GCF_031854425.1. NCBI lineage: Bacteria > Pseudomonadati > Pseudomonadota > Alphaproteobacteria > Rhodobacterales > Paracoccaceae > Paracoccus > Paracoccus broussonetiae. Next base: position 178,570 of record NZ_JAVRQI010000009.1, read on the forward strand.
CGAGGCCGAACCCGAAGCCCTGCGCGAAGCGCTGGGCGAGATCGACGAGATCGCCCCAGCCGCGCTTGAGGACCGCATCCAGCGTCTGCGGCAGAATCGGGATTCGCTTGGTTCGGTCAACCTGCGCGCCGATGAGGACAAGCAGGAGCTTGAAACCGAACGCGACCGGCTGAATGCCGAAAAGGAGGACCTGACCGAAGCGATCCGAAAGCTGCGTCAGGGGATCGGCAGCCTGAACCGCGAGGGTCGCGAAAGGCTGCTGGCGGCTTTCGACACGGTGAACCAGAATTTCACCAATTTGTTCACGCATCTCTTTGGCGGCGGAGAGGCGCGGCTGGTCCTGGTCGAGTCCGACGACCCGCTTGAGGCCGGGCTGGAAATCATGTGCCAGCCCCCCGGAAAGAAGCTGTCGACGCTGAGCCTTCTGTCCGGGGGCGAGCAGACGCTGACGGCGCTCGCGCTGATCTTTGCCGTGTTCTTGGCCAATCCCGCGCCGATCTGCGTTCTGGACGAGGTGGACGCACCGCTGGACGATGCGAACGTGACGCGTTTCTGCGATCTGATGGACGAAATGACCCGCCGGACGGATACGCGATTCCTTGTGATCACGCACCATGCCGTGACCATGGCGCGGATGGATCGGCTGTTCGGCGTGACCATGGTCGAGCAGGGTGTCAGCCAGCTTGTCAGCGTCGATCTGAAGCGCGCGGAAGCTCTGGTAGCCTGATCGGCAAAACGCTAATAGGCCTGCCATCCCTCCGGCGGAGTCTGTTCCATGCGTGCGTCACGCGCCTTCTTCCTGCTTGCCCTCCTGAACCCCGCCGCGCTGATGGCCGAGGCGGTGACGGGAGACCCCGAAATCATTGGCCGGATCATGGCAGAACAAGGCATGAAGGTGGTCCCCAGCCGCGATGTCGAAGGCATGCCGATGCTGGAAAGCGAGATCGACGAGACGCTGTTCAACGTCTATTTCTATGACTGCGCGCCCAGTTGCCGGCGCATGCAGTTCGTCACCAGTTTCAAGCTGACCCATCCGATGACGGCAGAGGATGCGAATGACTGGAACCGGGACAACCCGGTCGGCAAGCTTTTCGTGGCGGATTCCGGCGATCCCTTTCTGGAAATGGATATCGGGCTTGCGGATGACGGTCTGGGGCGCAAGAATTTCGAGGACGCGCTGGCGACATGGCGCGCCGTCCTTGGCGACTTCCGCGCCTCCATTACAGACTGAGGGATAAGATGAGCATCGAGACGAGACTGGCCGAACTGGGGATCACGCTGCCCGACGCGCCCGCGCCGGCTGCGAATTACGTGCCCTTCGTGATCTCGGGGAACATGCTGTTCGTCTCGGGCCAGATCAGCGCGCAAAAGGGCAGGCTGGGTGACGACCTTGCCGTCGAAGCGGGGGCCGAGGCAGCGCGGACCTGCGGGCTGGCGCTGCTGGCGCAGGCGCGCGCGGCGCTTGGGTCGCTTGATCGGGTGAAGCGGGTCGTCAAGCTGGGCGGCTTCGTGAACTCGACGCCCGAATTCACCGACCAGCCCGAGGTCATCAATGGCTGCTCGAATCTGATGGTCGAGGTGTTCGGGGACAAGGGCCGCCACGCCCGCGCCGCCGTATCCGCCCCCGCGCTTCCGCGCGGAGTCGCGGTCGAGGTCGAAGCGATCTTCGAGATCGCGTGATGCCGCTTCATCCCGATTTTCTCAGCCTGCCGATCACGCATCGGGGGCTGCATTCTGCCGGACTTCCGGAAAACAGCATGGCGGCCTTTCGCGCCGCCATCGCCGCCGGCTACGGCATCGAATGCGACATCCAGGCGGCGGCCGACGGAACGCCGATGGTCTTTCACGACGATGACCTGCCGCGCCTGACGGGGGCCGAAGGACTGGTCCGTGCGCTGGGAATCGACACGCTGTCGATGCTGCGCCTGATGGAAACCGACGAGGCGATCCCGACGCTGGCCGAATTGCTGGCCGAAGTCGCGGGCCGCGTTCCGCTGCTGATCGAGATCAAGGATCAAAGCCTGCGCTCGACCGACGAGATCGGGGATCTGTCCGAACGCGTGGCGGCGCTTGTGGCGGCCTATGACGGGCCGGTCGCGGTCATGTCCTTCAACCCCCACAGCATCGCCGCGTTCCACGCTGCGGCGCCGGGGGTCACGGTCGGGCTGACCACCTGCGGCTATGACGCGGAGGACTGGCCGATGCTGGACGACGCGACGCGCGAGGGTCTCGCGGCCATCGCAGATTTCGACCGGGTCGGGGCAAGTTTCGTCTCGCATGACCGGGACGATCTGGACAATCCTGCCGTCACTGCCCTGAAGGCGCGTGGCGTGCCGGTCCTGACCTGGACCATCCGTTCGCCCGCGCAGGAGCAGGCAGCGAGAGCGGTGGCCGACAACATCACGTTTGAAAATTATCTGCCGGGGGGAGCATGAGCAGAACCAAATCCATGATCGTGACGGGCGGGTCGCGCGGCATTGGCCGCGCCGTCGCGTTGCTGGCGGCCGAACGCGGCTGGGATGTCGCGATCAGCTGGCGCAATGACGCCGAGGCCGGGCAGGAGGTGCTGGAGCGCATCCGCGCCGCGGGTCGCCGCGCCGTCGGCCTTCAGGTCGACGTCGCTCGCGAGGCCGAGGTGATCGCGCTGTTCGATGCGGCCGAGGCGGCCTTCGGACGGATCGATTCCGTCGTCGTCAATGCCGGGATGCTGTCGCAGGCCATGCCGCTGGCCGAAATGTCGCTGGACCGGATCCAGCGGGTCATGGACGTGAACGTCACCGGTGCATTGCTGACCGCGCGGGAAGCGGCGCGTCGGCTGAAACGGTCCAAGGACGAGGCCTCGTCCTCGATCGTGCTGCTCAGCTCTGCCGCGGCGAAGCTGGGCGGACCGGGCGAATATGTCGACTATGCCGCCAGCAAGGGCGCGATCGACAGCCTGAACATCGGTCTGGCCAAGGAGCTGGCGCCACAGAACATCCGCGTCAACGCCGTCCGCCCCGGTCTGATCGAGACCGAGATCCATGCCTCGGGCGGCAATCCCGACCGCGCGCGGATCCTTGCTCCCGGCGTTCCGATGGGCCGTCCGGGCAGTGCCGAGGAGGTGGCCGAGGCGATCCTGTGGCTGGCCAGCGAACAGGCGAGCTATGTGACGGGCACAAACCTGGAAGTAACCGGGGGCCGCTGACAAAGCGCGGCACCCCCGCTATCGTCCGCGGCATGAGCGAACTCAGCGTCTCCGTCCTGCCCGGGATCCTGGGCATCGACGCCGCCCTTTGGGATGGCTGCGGTGCGCAGGCGAATCCCTTCACCACACACCGCTTTCTTGCCGCGCTGGAGCAATCCGGCTCGGTAGGAGAGGGGACGGGTTGGCACCCGAGCCATCTTGTCGCCCGACTGGACGGCAGGGTGGCGGGCGTGGCGCCCTGCTATCTCAAGACGCACAGCCAGGGCGAATACATCTTCGACCATGCCTGGGCGCAGGCATTCGAACGCGCGGGCGGGCAGTATTATCCCAAGCTTCAATGCGCAGTTCCGTTCACGCCGGTGACGGGCCCGCGGCTGATCTCGGCCTTTCCCGAGGTGCAGGCGGCGCTGCTGCAGGCCATGGCGCAGGTCGTCCGGCAATCGGGGCTGTCCGGCGCGCATGTGACCTTCTGCACCGAGGCTGAGGCAGAGCTTGGCCGGGGCGTGGGCTTCCTGACCCGCGCCAGCGAACAGTTTCACTGGCAGAATGACGGCTATGCCAGCTTCGACGATTTTCTGGCGCAATTGTCGTCGCGCAAGCGCAAGGCGATCCGCAAGGAACGCGAACGTGCCCAGGCCTTCGGCGGCACCATCCGCAGCCTGCGCGGGGACGAGATCCTGCCCGCACATTGGGATGCGTTCTGGCACTTCTATCAGGACACGGGCAGCCGGAAATGGGGCCGCCCCTATCTGACGCGGGATTTCTTTGACCGGCTGCATGACACGATGCGAGATGATTGCCTGCTGGTTCTGGCCGAGCGTGACGGCCGCCCTGTCGCGGGGGCGCTGAACCTGCTGGGCAGGGATGCGATCTATGGCCGCTATTGGGGCTGCATCGAGGATCACCCCTTCCTGCATTTCGAACTGTGCTATCACCGCGCCATCGACTGGGCGATCGCGCACGGCCTGTCGCGGGTCGAGGCGGGGGCGCAGGGCGAACACAAGCTGGCGCGGGGGTATCTGCCCAGCCAGACCCATTCCCTGCATTGGCTGTCCGATCAGGGCCTGCATGACGCGATCGACGACTACCTGCAGCGCGAACGCCGCGCCGTCCGCGAAGAGATGGAAGTCCTGACCGAGATGGGGCCGTTCCGTCGCACCCCCCGCGATACCTAGCTGCGCTGCAACTGGCGGAAGGCGGCGGATGCGCCCCAGCCCGCGGCGACTGCCAGTGCCAGCGACATGAGCCCGTAAAGGAAGGGTTTTTCAAAGGCCAGCCGATACAGCCACCGCTCCAGCCCGACCTTGCGCACCTCGATCGGGGCGCGGAACGTGTCCTGTACCTTGCCGTCGCGGATCAGGAAGATGCGGGTCGCGTAAAGCCCCTCCATCAGGTTGGCGGGCAGGCGGACATCGGCGCGGAACAGCGTCTCTTCAGCCAGGCGGACCGCGCCTTCGTCCAGACGATACAGGTCGTGCTGTTCGCGCAGGCGGATCAGGGCCTCGGTATAGGGGACGACGTCATCGACCTCGGCCGCGCCGGCGAAGGCGCGCATGGCCAGCGGGACCGAGATGCGGAAACGACTGTCCTCGGCCGGGTCAAGAATCTTTTCCAGCGGGCGGGTGGTGGCCACGACATAGAAGTTCGGGGCCGAGGCGATGGCGACCTTGCCGGTATTGACCCAGATGCCGAAGCGCCGCTCCTTGTGGCGGACGGTGACGGGCAGGGCCGGGCCTTCGACGGTGACGATGACGTCCAGCGGCGTGGCCAGCGGCGGGGCCTCACGCTTGATCGCTCCATAGATGATGATCTCGGACCCGTCGAAGCTGGTGGTGATGTCGACGTCGTCGCGCGACAGGTCGGCGACGATCCGTTCGGGCGGCTTGGTTGGGGCAGCCTCTTGCGCGGCAAGGGGCAGCGCGCCCGCGATCAGGATGGCCAGGGCGCGCAGGATCATCCGATCACCCCCGGCGTCAGCGAATAAAGGTCGTCCGGCTTCAGCACCAGATCCAGCCCGAGCTTGCCGCAGACGGCCAGCACCAGCAGCGCCAGCAGGATGCGCAATTGCTCGGCCCGCAGTTTCGCGCCCAGCGTGGTGCCGATCTGCGCGCCCACGACGCCGCCGATGATCAGCAGAACTGCCAGCATGATGTCGACGGTGTTCAGCGAGACGGCATGCATCAGCGTCGTATAGGCCGACAGGAAGGTGATCTGGAACAGCGAGGTCCCGATGACGACCTTGGTGGGCATGCCCAGCAGATAGATCATCGCGGGCACCATGATGAAACCGCCGCCGACCCCCATCAGGGCGCCCAGGATGCCGACCGCGGCCCCGACCAGCAGCACCGGAATCACACTGATATACAGGCCCGAGGCGCGGAACTTGATCTTGAACGGCCCGCGATGGACCCAGCCATGCTGGTTGCGGCGCATCGGCTTGATCGGTCCGCTTTTCCGGGACCGGCGCAGGGCGCGGACGCTTTCCTGCAGCATCATCGCCCCGATCAGGCCCAGGAAGATGACGTAGCACAGCTGGACCACCAGATCGACCTGGCCAAGGCGCGACAGGATGTTGAAGAAAAAGACTCCGATCGAGGATCCGACCAGACCACCGGCCAGCAGCACCCAGCCCATGCGGAAGTCGACGGACTTGCGCTTCACATGCGACAGCAGCGCCGAGAAGGATGAGGCCACGACCTGATTCGCCCCGGTCGCCACCGCGATGGCGGGCGGGATGCCGATGAAAAACAGCAGCGGTGTGATCAGGAATCCCCCACCCACCCCGAACAGGCCGGACATAAGCCCGACGACACCGCCAAGCCCGACAAGTGCGAAGGCATTGACTGCCACTTCTGCAATCGGAAGATAGATCTGCATGTTCTGCCCGGCTCTGCTCGGTTTGATCCTGCCCTTAGCACTGCCGCGCGTCAAACGCTGCGGTTGTCCCTGCTTCGGGTTGTCGCAGCGCCGCCACGCGGATAATCATGTTTCTAACGGGGATTTGATTGCAAATATCGGACGGTCCGGGCGACGCGGGGGGAATTCAGGCCCCGATCCACACCGGGTTTCCGGCGCAGCACATGGGGACTGAATGCGGATCCTGCTTACCAATGACGACGGAATCAATGCGCCCGGGCTGGTCGCGCTGGCCGAGATCGCGGCCGAGATCGCGGGGCCCGAGGGTGAGGTCTGGACCGTCGCTCCTGCCTTCGAGCAATCCGGGGTCGGCCATTGCATCAGCTATGTCCATCCGACCCTGATCGCCGAGCTTGGCCCCCGCCGGTTTGCGGCAGAAGGTTCGCCCGCCGATTGCGTGCTTGCGGCGATTGGCGACGTCATGCGTGACAATCCCCCCGACCTTGTGCTGTCCGGCGTGAACCGGGGCAACAACTCGGGCGAGAACGTGATGTATTCCGGCACGATCGGCGGGGCGATGGAAGCGGCGCTTCAGGGTCTGCCTGCCATTGCCCTGTCGCAATACATGGGGTTGCAGACCGCGGGCCTGGCCGACCCGTTCGAGGCTGCGCGCCGCCACGGTCCGCGCCTGATCCGCCAACTTCTGGAACATGGCGACTGGACATCTGACGCGGATTTCCGGCTGTTCTACAACATCAACTTCCCGGCCTGCGACGCCGCATCGGTGCGCGGCACGCGCGTCGCGCCGCAGGGGCGTCGCGCGGGCGTGCGGTTCGAGGCGGAACCCTATCCCGCGCCGAATGGGCGGCGGTTCCTGTGGATCCTTGGCGGCTCGCAGACGGCCGAGGCCAGTCCCGGCAGCGACGTCGACGCAAACATGCGCAACTATATCTCGGTGACGCCAATGCGTCCGGACCTGACCTGCCACGCAAGCCTTGACGCGCTGCGCGTCCTTGAAGAGGGCTGATCCCGCGATGAGCGACGAACCCGAAGCCGCCGAAAGAAAGATGCGCTTCCTGTTCGCGCTGCGCCAGCGCGGTGTGACCGACCCCAGGGTGCTGGAGGCGATGGAGCGGATCGACCGGGGCGAGTTCGTGCGCGGTCATTTCGAGGATCGCGCCTATGAGGATACACCCCTGCCCATCCCCTGCGGCCAGACCATCAGCCAGCCTTCGGTGGTCGGGCTGATGACCCAGGCGCTTGAGGTCGGGCCGCGCGATAAGGTGCTCGAGGTCGGGACCGGCTCGGGATATCAGGCGGCGATCCTGTCCCTGCTTTGCCGCCGCGTCTATACGCTGGACCGACACCGCAGGCTGGTGACCGAGGCCGAGGCGATCTTCCGGCATTTCGGCCTGACGAACATCACCGCTATGGCGGCGGACGGCTCTCGCGGGTTGGCCGAACAGGCACCCTTCGACCGGATCATGGTCACTGCCGCGGCCGAGGATCCGCCGGGGCCGCTCTTGGCGCAACTGAAGATCGGCGGTATCATGGTCCTGCCGGTCGGGCAGTCGGATGCGGTGCAGACCTTGATCCGCGTGCGACGGACCGAAACCGGTTTCGATTATGATGAATTGCGGCAAGTGCGTTTCGTGCCGCTGGTCGAGGGGTTGGGCCAGACATGACCCCCGACTGAAGGATTGGGGATCGGGCAGATGGTAGATTTCGCGCGGCTTGCATGTGCTGCCGGGATGTTGGCGGTGGTGGTGGGCTGCAGCCCGCAAGGGGGCGTCAACCTTAGCACGTTGGACGCGGATTTGCGGGGATGGGGCGGCGGCGGACTGGACACAGCCCCGGCCGCAGCGGCGGCCGCGCCGCGTCCAGCGCCGGACAGCCGCGGGATCATCAGCTATCCCAGCTATCAGGTGGCGATCGCCCGTCAGGGCGACACCATCGCCGTAGTCGCCGCGCGGGTCGGCCTGAATGCGGCCGAACTGGCGCGCTACAACGCCATTGCGGCCGATGCGCCGCTGAATCCGGGATCGGTCGTCGCCTTGCCGCGTCGGGTCGCGGCTGGTGCGCCGGTCGCCGCGACCGGGGGCGCGCGCGTGACCTCGACCACCGGTCAGGTCAGCGATCCCTATGCCGGGCAAGGTGTCAGGCAACCGAATGTCCCGCCGCCTGCGGGTGCGACCGGGGCTGTGACGGCGGGCGCGGTCACGCAGCCAGCCGCAAGCCAGCCGCGCCAGCATGTCGTCGCGCAGGGCGAGACGGCGTGGTCCATTGCCCGCAAATACGGTGTCTCGGTCAATGATCTGGCGTCCTGGAACGGATTGCCGTCCAGCATGGCGGTTCGGAATGGCCAGCGCCTGCTGATCCCGGTCGCTGGTAAATCGCCGCAACCCCTTGCCGCGCTGACGGCACCCGGAACAGGCAGCCCGACGCCGCGGCCGCCATCCTCGTCCGAGCCGCTGCCGAACGAGAAGACCAAGCCTTCGAACAGTCCGACCAACAAGCCTGCAAGCCCGGATCTGGGCAAGACGCGCACGGCGGCCTCGGGCAATGGCAAGTTCCGCATGCCCGCGAATGGCGCGATCATCCGCACCTACGAAAAGGGCAAGAACGAAGGCATCGACATTTCGGCAGCGCCGGGCACCACGGTTTCGGCAGCAGCCGCCGGCACCGTCGCGGCAATCACCCGCGACACCGATCAGGTGCCGATCATCGTCCTGCGCCATCCCGACAACCTGATGACCGTATATGCCGGGCTGGACGATGTCGCCGTGACCAAGGGCCAATCGGTCGCGACCGGCACGGCCCTTGGCAAGGCCCGCAACAAGGGCGTGGTGCATTTCGAGGTCCGCAATGGCTTCGACAGCGTGGACCCCGAAAAATACCTGAACTGAACTGAACTGAAGTGAACTGCCATTGCCGCGGCGCGGACGCGGCATGGTGACGCAGGCTTAGGGGCCGATCGCGGCTTCGCGGATGACCGCCTCGATTTCCTGGCGAATGACCCGGTGCAGGTTGCGGCTGAAGGTCGCGCCCATCTCGCCCTCCATTTCCTCGCGCAGTGCCGCGCGGATCAGGCTGCGCAGGTCTTCGCGATCGGCATGCCCCTCGGGCGCCAGAAACATGTTCCGCAACTCGGGCCCTTGTGTCCTCTCGGGCGCGTCCAGAGGCGAGGCGATCTCCTCGATGACGGCGATCGTCGCTGCGGGCGGGGCCAGCATACGGGCCAAGGCGGCCTCGGCCTCCGCGAATTCGGCTGCTTCCTCTTCGCTCATGACGGGGTCTTCGAAGGGCGGCGGCGCGACCTGATCGGTCTGCGACAGGACCAGGGGCGAAGGTGCCGGCAGTTTCGTCATCACCGCCTCAGGAGTCGTTTCCTGCGCGATGAGGCGCCGGATCGAGGCCAAAACGTCACCGACATTCGCGGTCTGGGGCAGCGGCAGCCGCTGCACTGCCAGTTCAGCCTGCATGGCGCGCCCCCGCGGCAGGGGCGCAGCCGGCGTTATTGCTTGCCGATGGCGCGCAGCACGCGGTCGAGGCTTTCGCCCTGCCGGCTGGTGAAGGGTGCGTCCTGCACCGCATTGTAATAGGCCGTTGGGTCATAGGTCGGGATTCCCAGTTTCAGGTTCTCTACCGTCAACAGACCCATAGCGGACAGAAGTTGATAATGTGCTAATTGCAGGTTGGCTTCGGCGGTGATCTTGTTGGCCATCGCCTCAAGCACCGATTGCTCGGCATCCAGCACGTCCAGCGTCGTCCGCGCGCCCAGCAGGGATTCCTCGCGCACGCCGTTATAGGCCTGGCGGGCCGCGACGATCTGTTCGTCGATCGCACCGATCTGTGCGCGTGCCACATCGATGCCCGCCCAGGCATTGCCGACTGCCTGGTCGACCTGACGGGCGGTGTGCAGCAGCGATGACCGCGTGGCATCGCGCTGTGCCATGGCCTTGCGGTGGGCGGATGGCAGGCGTCCGCCCGAGTAGATCGTCTGCGACAGGTTCAACCCGATCGTGCCGACATCGGTGGTCGTGCTGACCCCGCCGCCGCTGATCGACTTGGACCGCGTCGTGCTGATGCCGGCGGTACCGGTCAGTTCGGGATTGCGTTCGGCGGCGGCGGCGGCAACGCCAAGCTCCGAGACCGCGGTCTCACGCTTTGCCTGCTGGATCAGCGGATGGGTACGCTGCCCGATTTCGCGCGCGGCGACCAGGTTCGCGGGCAGCTTCGGCGTCGGCGGCGGCGGGGCAAGGGTGCCAGGGAATTTGCCGGTCAGCGCGCGGTAATTCTCGCGCGCGATCTGCAGGTCGCCCTGCGCGGTGGCCAATTCCGCCCGCGCCTCGGCCAGGGCCGCATCGGCCTGCGACACGTCGGTTTGCGTAATCTCGCCCACTTCGAAGCGGTCCGTCGCGGCCTGTTGTTCCTGACCGATCACGCGGACCGAGTTCGATTGCAGCTCGACCTGCTCGGTGGCGCTGCGCACGTTCAGATAGGCTTCGACCGCGCCCAGAAGCACGTCCTGTTCCACGCCGACCAGCGCGGCGCGGGTCGCCAGAACCGATTCCTTGGCGATGTCGATGGCGATCGCATTCCGGCCCCAGTCGTACAGCGTCATCTGTGCCTGCAGCGACAGGCTGGCCGAGTTGGCGTCGAACCCCTCGATGTTCTGATAGGTGTATTCGCCGACCCATTGCAGGATCGGGCGCAGCGCGGCAAGGGCGGTGGCGGCATCTTCGTCGGCCGCGCGCAGGACGGCCCGGTTCTGTTCGAGCAGGGCCGAGTGCCGATAGGCCGCGACCATCGCATCGGCCAGCGTTTCCGCCTGAGCAGGCAGGGCCATGGCACCTGCAAGCGCCGCCGCGACGAGCGGCTTGCGCAGATTTCTCAGCCTGGTGCCCAACATGTCCTGCCCCTTTTGCGTGCCTTTTGCGTGGCTTTCTTACAAGACGAAACCCCGGACCTTCTCGAAGCCGGGCAGGACGGGCGCGCCCGCGTTGAAGGCAAAGCGCCAGTTGATGCGCCCCTCGACCTTGCGTCCGATGCGGACCGTGCCAAGATTGCCCTCGCGGAACAGCGCGACGACCCGACCGCCGTCGCGCAGCTGCTCGGCCAGCGCGGCGGGGAATTCCTCGATCGCGCCCTCGATCAGCATCGCGTCATAGGGGGCCTGGCTGGCGTAACCCTGGTTCAGCGGGCCGGTCACGACCGCGGCGTTGAAGACGTCCTGCGCGGTCAGGCGCGACTGCGCCTCGGCCGCCATGGCAGGGTCGTCCTCGACCGCGACCACGGCCTGGGCGATCATCGCCACCAGCGCGGCGGTATAGCCGTAGCCTGCACCGACATTCAGCACGAGGTCGCCGGACTGCAGGTCCAGCACCTCCATCATCTTGCCAAGGGTGCGCGGCTCCAGCAGCACCCGGCCTGCGCCAAGCTCGATGTTCTGGCCGGCATAGGCCACATCGCGGCGGGCGTCGGGTACGAATTGCTCACGCGGAACATGAAGCATCGCATCGATGACGGGATAACTGGTCACATCGTTGGGGCGGACCTGGCTATCGACCATCATGGTGCGGCGCTGGGCGAAATCGGTCATTCTGCGAACCCTGCTTTCGGTTGCTTTCGAGTCCTATTGCCACGAAAAAACCCGCTGGGCAACGCCACCCGCAACCAAGGCCGGGCGATGGCGGTCATGTGACCGCCCCTTGCGACCGCGTTGCGCCGACGTCATGCCATTCCATCACCATCTGCGTCTGGGTGACGATGGCGGCGACCTTCCCATCTGCGCGGCTGATCGTGGTCTGCCAGATCATCGTCGTGCGCCCCTTGTGAAGCGCGATGCAGCGGCCGTGGGCGACATCGCCGATGCGGATCGGGCGCAGGAAGTTGGTCTTGCTTTCCAGCGTGGTCGTCGCCTGTCCCGACCCCAGATTCAGGGTGGCTGCGGTTCCGCCCAGATTATCGGCAAAACCCATGATCGCGCCGCCATGCAGCACGCCATTGCGGTTCGACAGTTCGGCCGTCGCCGTCATCTCGGCTACGACCTCGTCGGGATCTGCCGACATGACCCTGATCCCCAGAAAATGTGCGAATGCCGGTTGGTCGGCTGCAAGCCTTTGACGTTCATCGTCCTGCATGGACCGTCCCTCTTTTGGGTCATGCTGAACCGCAGGGGCGGGGCCGTCAAGCCAAGGGCAGGGCGCAGGCATGTGTTGCCGCGGCCCTGTGTCCGCCATGCCAAGGCGGGGGATCTGCCGGTCTGGGCAGAAAACGGGCTTTCGGGCGCGGCGGACAAGGAATCCGTTGTTTCCGGGCCCGGTTCCGCGCAACATTCCGACCTGTCTCTGGCATCGCCACTGGTGCCGGAACCCGAAAAGGACAGATCCAGGAATGATCCCGCGCACCAAGCTTCCCGATGGCGAAACCGTTCCCTCACTGGGGCAGGGAACCTGGATGATGGCCGAAGATGCTGAGGATCGCGCCGCGGAACTCGCCGCGCTGCGGTGCGGGCTGGATCTGGGAATGACGCTGATCGACACCGCCGAGATGTATGGCGAAGGCGCTGCCGAGGAACTGGTTGCCGAAGCGATCGAGGGGCGGCGGGATGAGGTCTTTCTGGTCTCCAAGGCCTATCCCTGGCACGCCTCGGCGCGGGAACTGCCGCTGGCCTGCGCGCGCAGCCTGAAACGGCTGGAAACCGATCGGATCGACCTTTACCTGCTGCATTGGCGCGGCAAGGTGCCGCTGGACGAGACCGTCGCTGCGATGGAGAGACTGCGCGATCAGGGCCATATCCGGCATTGGGGGGTCAGCAATTTCTCGGTCGAGGATATGGACGAACTGATGGCCGCGGGCGGCAGGCGCTGCGCGGCGAATCAGATTCTTTACAACCTGACGCGGCGTGGCCCGGAATGGGACCTGCTGCCATTGCTCGAGGCGCAGGGAATCGCCGCGATGGCCTATAGCCCGGTCGAACAGGGCCGACTGGCCCGGCATCCGCGTCTGCACCGGCTGGGCGCGGACCTTGGCCTGACCGCAGCGCAGCTTGCGTTGGGCTGGGTTCTGAACCGCTCGGGCATGATCGCGATCCCAAAGGCCGGGCGGGTCGAGCATGTCCGCCAGAACCTTCGCGCGGTCGAGCTAGGCCTGCCGCGCGACGTCGTGTCCGAGCTGGATTCCCTGTTCCTCGCCCCCTCGGGACCGCGCCCGCTTGAGATGATCTGATCGCCGCGGCATTGACGACGGCGCGCTGACGGCATTTGTTGGCGCGATATTCCGAACGAACCGGGCCAACCGGACAGGAGGCTTTTACATGCTCAAGGGCATCGATCCGCGCGTTTCACCCGACCTGCTCTATGTGCTGGCGCAGATGGGTCATGGCGACGATCTGGCGATCGTGGACCAGAACTTTCCCGCCGCCAGCATCGCACGGGGCTTGCCCTATGACCGCGTGCTGACCGTCGGCGTGCGGCTGAACGTCGCCGTGACGCTTGTCACGAACCTGATGCCGCTGGACACCTTTGTCCCGGCGGCGGCGACGACCATGCAGGTGGTGGACGATCCCGAATCCGTCCCCGAGGCGATTGCCGAAACGATCCCGATCATCGAACGGGCGGGTTCGTCGCTGCAATCCATCGATCGCTTCGGTTTCTACGAGTTCACGCGCAACAGCTTCGCGATCCTGCAATGCCTGGACACGCGGCTTTACGCGAACATCATCCTGAAGAAGGGCGTGCTGCCGCTGATCGCCCGCTAGGGCGCGCAGCCTCGCATCAGCAGACCGGCGCGGGTTCGGGCCTGCCCTTCAGGTCCAGCCCGCGCGCGGTCGGCGCGTGCCAGGTCTTGGTGTGCCGCGTCGCGCCCGAGGGGTTGGTCCCGATCAAGGACCCCCCGGCACCCCCGCTCCATCCCGTCGAACCGGAATTTCCGGGCGCGGTTCCGTCGGCGCTGGCCGTGGGCGGGGTCGCGGGTTCGGCCTGTGCGGCGACCGGCGGGCAGTCACCGGCATCCGCCCTTACGGTTTCGGGGGGCTTGGCGGGCAATGCCGGGCTTGTGGTGGTCGTGCCGGACGCAGGCGGCGTTTCGGCCAGGGCGGGAAGCGCGACCGAAGCGGCGAACAGGGCGGCCGCAAGCAGGTGGGGCAGGCGATGACAGGACATGGGCTGATCCCTCCGTGATGGCAGGGGAACGCGCCGTGCCGGCGGCGGTTCCCCTTGCCTGCACCGGGGTCAGGCCACGGTGATGCCCGGCGTGCCCGCTTCGGCCCGCCCGATGATCGCGGCCAACGGAAAGCCTGCCGCACGAATGCTTGCCAGCAGGTCCGGTGCCGCATCCGCCGCGCAGGAGACCAGAAGCCCGCCCGAGGTCTGCGGATCCGTCAGCAGCGCACGCTGCCAGTCCGGCAGGTCGGGGGGCAGGCTGACCTCGGCGCCATAGGCAGCCCAGTTCCGGGTCGATGCCCCGGTGAAGTGCCCGGCCTTGGCAAGCTCTGCCGCGCGGTCCAGCAGGGGCAGGGCGGCCAGGTCCAGATGCAGGCGCAGCCCCGCGCCCCGTGCGATCTCCAGCCCGTGGCCAAGGATGCCGAAGCCGGTCACGTCGGTGATGGCATGAACCTCGGGGCGCTTCGCAAGGTCGCTGCCGATGCGGTTCAGGGTGGTGGCGCTGGCCACCATCTCGGCGATGCCCTGATCGTCCAGCGCACCTTTCTTGATTGCGGCGGAATAGATGCCGACGCCGATGCCCTTGGTCAGGATCAGCGCGTCACCCGGTCGCGCATCGGCATTGCGCCGCAATTCGGACGGATGGCAAAGTCCGATCACCGCAAGGCCATAGATGGGCTCGGGCGCGTCGATGGAATGGCCGCCCGCGACGGGAATGCCCGCCTCGGCGCAGATTTCGCGCCCGCCGGCCAGGATCTCGCGGATCTGCGCGGGGGCAAGCTTGTCGATCGGCATTCCCAGGATCGCCAGTGCCATGATCGGCCGCCCGCCCATCGCATAGATGTCCGAGATGGCGTTGGTCGCGGCGATGCGCCCGAAATCGCGCGGATCGTCCACCATCGGCATGAAGAAATCCGTGGTGGCGATGACGCAGGTATTGTCGTCGACCTGCCAGACTGCCGCGTCGTCCGCGGTTTCGGTCCCGACCAGAAGCTGGGGAAAGACATGCGTGACGGGCTGGTCGGCCAGCAGCTCTCTCAGGACCGAGGGGGCCAGCTTGCATCCGCATCCACCCCCGTGGGCAAGTGAGGTCAGACGGGGAAGTTCGTTCATCTCATTGCTCCTTCTTGCCACGCCGGTCGGTCAGCCTGCGCACGGTAACGTAGAAGGCCGGCACCATGAAGATGCCAAGGAAGGTTGCCGCGATCATGCCGCCCATCACGCCGATCCCGATCGAGTTCTGGGCACCCGCGCCCGCCCCGGTCGCCACCGCCAGCGGCAGCACGCCCAGGATGAAGGCCAGCGAGGTCATCAGGATCGGCCGCAGCCGCTGGCGCGCGGCCTCGGTCGCGGCCTCGATGGCGGATCGCCCCTTGTCCTGAAGCTCGCGCGCGAATTCGACGATCAGGATCGCGTTCTTCGCGGCAAGGCCGATCGTGGTCAGGATGCCCACCTTGAAATAGACGTCATTGGCCTGCCCAAGCGTCAGTGCCGCGATCACCGCGCCAAGGACGCCGACCGGCACCGCCAGCATGACCGAGAACGGGATCGACCAGCTTTCGTAAAGTGCGGCAAGCGACAGGAATACCACCAACGCCGACAGCGCGAACAGATAGGGCGCCTGATTCCCGGCCTGGCGTTCCTGATAGGACAGGTCCGTCCAGGCAAGACCGTAGCCGCCCGGCAGGGCCGCGACCATTTCCTCCATCGCGTCCATCGCCGTGCCCGAACTGACGCCGGGGCCGGGCTGCCCCTCGATCGAGATGGCGTCCAACCCGTCCAGCCGCGCCAGCCGGGGTTCGACCGGTTCCCAGCGCGTGGTCATGAAGGCCTTGAAGGGTACCATCTCGCCCTCGGAATTGCGGGCATACCAGCTGTCCACATCCTCGGGCTGCATCCGGTTCTCGGCCCGGCCCTGCACGACGACCGGGCGCAACTGCGCGCCAAGGGCAAAGTCGTTGACCTCGGTCCCGGCAAAGATCGTCGACAGCATCGAGTTCACGCCCTTGACCGAGACGCCGAAGCTTTCCGCCTTTTGCTGATCGATGTCGATGCGCAGCGCGGCCTCGTCCTCGGATGCGCCGCTTTCGACATTGTCGACACGGTTGTCCTGGGCCGCGTTCTGCTCCAGCAGGTCGGCGGCCTTGGTCAATTCCTCGACTCCTCCTCCGGACTGATCGAGCAGATAGAAGGTGAAGCCCGACGAGTTCCCCAGCCGCGGAATGGCCGGCGGCTGCATGAAGATGATCCGGCCCGCGCGGTGGCTTGCGAAATGCGCATTGGCACGCTGCGCCACGGCCGAGGCGGACAGCGTCTTGTCGCCGCGCGCGCCAAAGTCGCGCAGCTTCACGAAGACCATCGCCTGGTTCTGCGCGGTACCGGAATAGCCGAAGCCCATCGCGACGAAGACCGATTCCACGGCAGCCTTTTCGTCCTTCAGCATGTAGTCTTCGATTTCCTGCACCACGGCGGCAGTCTGCTGCGCGGTCGACCCCTCGGTCAGGGTGATGCGCGATTGCAGCACGCCCTGATCCTCGGTCGGGATAAAGGTCGTCGTCATGCGCTCGAACAACTGCAAGGCGCCGAAGCTGATCGCGGCCAGCACGATCATTACCAGAAAGGGACGATGCAGCGTGCGCCGGACGGTCGCGGAATAGCCGTTCGTCACCCGGTCGAAGCCGTGATTGAACCAGCGCGCCGGGGCAAATCGCGGCTCGCCGTGGCCGGGGCGCAGCAGGCTGGCGCACATCGCGGGCGTCAGGATCAGCGCGACCAGCAGCGACAAAACCATCGCGGTGATGATCGTCACCGAGAATTGGCGATAGATGACGCCGGTCGAACCCGCCATGAAGCCCATCGGCAGGAACACGGCGGACAGGACCAGCGCGATCCCGACCAGCGCCCCGCTGATCTGGCCCATGCTTTTCTCGGTCGCCTCGACCGGTCCAAGCCCATCCTCGGCCATCACGCGCTCGACGTTTTCCACGACCACGATGGCGTCATCGACCAGCAGGCCGATGGCCAGAACCATCGCGAACATCGTCAGCGTGTTCACTGAATATCCCAGTGCCGCGAGCATCCCGAAGGTGCCCAGCAGGACGACGGGAATTGCGATGATCGGGATCAGGGTCGCGCGCCAGTTCTGCAGGAACAGCAGGATGACCAGGAAGACCAGCACGATCGCCTCAAGCAGCGTGTGGTAGACCTTTTCGATCGACAGCTCGACAAAGGGCGCGGTGTCATAGGCGATATGGATCTCGACCCCTTCGGGCAGGGCGTTCTTCAGCCCGGCCAGCGTGCTGCGGACGGCCTCGGCCGTTTCGACCGCGTTCGCGCCCGTGGCAAGGTTCACCCCGAAACCCGAGGCGTTCATGCCGTTGAACCGGGAATCGCGGCCATAGCTGGTCTGGCCGATCTCGACCTCGGCGACATCGCCCAGCCGCACGGCGGCGCCGTCCGACCCGGTCTTCAGCAGGATGTTGCGGAAATCGTCGACCGAGGTCAGCTGGCTTTGCGCGGTGATCGTGGCGGTGAACTGCTGGCCCGCGATCACGGGTTGGCTGCCCAGATCGCCGACCGAGACGGTGCTGTTCTGCTCGGCCACCGCCGCGGTGATGTCGGTCGGCGTCAGCTGGAATTGCGCCAGCCGCAGCGGGTCCATCCAGATCCGCATGGCATAGCCCGAGCCGAAGACGTTGACCCCGCCGACACCTTCGGTGCGCTTGACCGGGCCTTCGACCACCTGTTCAAGCAGGTTGCCCAGTTCGATTGTCGAATGCTGCCCCGTGGTCGACACGAGCGCGCCGACCATCAGGATCGAGGATGAGGAACGGGTGACGTTCACGCCGTCGTTCTGCACCGGCGTCGGCAAGCGCCCCTCGACCGAGCGAACCTTGGACTGGACTTCGTTCAGGGCATCGACGGGATCGACGCTGTCGTCGAAGGTCATCGTGATGGTGGAACGCCCCTGCGCCGAGTTCGAGACGGTATAAAGCAGCCCGTCGAGCCCCGTCAGCGCATCTTCGATGGGGGTCGTGACCGAGTTCTGCACGGCCCGCGCCGTCGCACCGGAATAGTTGGCGGTGATGCGGATCGTCGTCGGCGCGATGTCGGGATATTGCGAGACCGGAAGCCCCAGCAGCGACCATGCGCCGACCAGCATGGTGACGATCGCGAGAACCCAGGCAAAGACCGGGCGGTGGATGAAGAAGCGGGCCATCAGTTGCCGCCCGCGGCTTTGTCCTGCCCCGCCTTGTCCGATTGCGCCTTGTCCTGATCACCTGACGCCTGCACGTCCTTATTCTGTCCGGCCGCGGGCTGATCGCCTTCGGCCTTCGCGTCGACCTCGCGGACCACGCCCTGCTCATCGATACGGACGGGCACGGTCTTGACCTCGGCGCCGGCGCGCAGGTTGTCCAGCCCGTCCAGTACGAGCTGCTCTCCGGGGCTGATGCCTTGGATGACCACCCAGTTGTTGCGGTAGTTGCCCTGCGCGCTCAGCGTGACCTGCTGGGTCTGGCCGTCGCGGACGACAAAGGCAGTCAGCGTCCCGTCCGAAGCCCGGCGCGTCGCGCGCTGCGGCACCAGAACGGCGCGAGTCGAGCCCAGCGTCATTTCGACACGCAGGAACTGGCCCGGCAGGATCAGCTTGTCGGGATTGTCGAATTGCAGGCGGATCGGCACGGTGCCGGTGGTGGGGGACACGGCGATGCCGGGGCTGACGATGCGCCCGGCGCCCTTGTATTCCTCGCCCGTCTCAAGGGTCAGCTGGGCCTGCACCTCGCCGGTGCTGACCAGCTTGCCCTTGTCGATCTGGGCGCGGTTGCGCAGGATGCTGGCACTGGATTCCGACACGTCCACATAGATCCGGTCAAGCTGGGTGATCGTGGTCAGCGCCTCGGACTGGTTGGCGGTGACGATATCCCCGACCGAGACCTCGGCCACGTCGGCCATGCCGTCGATCGGGCTGGTGATCTGGGTCCGGTCCAGCGACAGCCGCGCGGAATCGCGCGCGGCCTCGGCCGATTTCAGGTTCGCCTCGGCCTGTTTCAGCGCGACTTCGGCAGCGGCGCGGTCAACAGCGGAAACGCCCTTCCCCTCAAGCCGGATATAGCGGGTGACGGTGTTCTGGGCCTCGGTCAGTGTGGCCTCGGCACCGGCGACGCCGGCTTCGGCAGCGGCCAGGGCCGCAGCCAATGTCTCGGGGTCGATGCGGAACAGCACGTCTCCGGTCTTGACCGGGCGCGCGGGGTCATAGGTGATCTCAAGGATCTCGCCGCCGACCTGGGGGCGGATCGCGGTCTGCTGATAGGCGATGGCCCGGCCGGGCAGGGTCACGGTATAGGGCACGTCCTCTTCCGAGGTCACCATCACGCCGACTTCGCGCGGACCCTTCTGCGCTTGGCGGTGCTGTGCCCATGCCGGTGTCGTTGCCAATCCCGAAACCAGCAGCAGCGCCACCCATTTCGACATCGTTTGGCCAAATCTCATCTGCTGCCGATCCCTGCGGTTTGGTGTGCCCGACTCTCTAGTCGGCAAAACCCAATGGCAAGTAAATGGCCGCCGTCGCCCGCATCACGGAATCGCCATCCGGCGTGAGGAGCGGTCGCGCAAAGGCGTCAGAAATCGACGCAGATGCCCTTTTTCTCGTAATCGCCGAAGCGCACGGGTTCTGGGCCGTCGCGGCCGCCCAGTTCCTCCGGCAGGTCCAGCGGCGGGGTCTTGCGGCGGCGCTCCTCGGCCTCGGCCAGCGCGCGCTGGGCGGCGGGGGGAAGATCCTTGTGGTCGGTCATGGCGGTTTTCCCTGCATCGCGGTAAACCCGACCTATCTAGGCATGGGGGCCGAATTGGACAAGACGCGCAAGAATGGGCGGGGACCGCGTCCCGAACGCGGGGACACCGCGCGGCAGGGCACGCTGCGCCTGCTGGCGGCGGTCGAGGCCGGTGCGACCCTGGACGAGGCCGCTGCCGCCATCGAGACGCTTGAGCCGGCCGCCCGCGCCCGTGCCCGCCGCCTTGCGCTTGAGGTGTTGCGCCGGGTCGAGCGTTGCGATGCCCTGCTGGCCCCGCATCTGGCGCGCAGGCCGCGCCCCGAGATCATGCGCGTTCTGCGCCTTGCGACGGTCGAGTTGCTGGCGTTGGGCGAAGCGCCGCATGGCGCGGTCAATGCTGCGGTCTCGCTTTGCCGCGGGCTGGGCGGCAAGGGGCAGGCCGCGGCGGGCATGGTAAACGCCGTCCTGCGCAAGGTCGCTGCCTCGGCTGATGCCTGGGCCGCGCTGCCACCCCAGCGCCTGCCGGACTGGATGCGTGGGCCCATCGTTTCACAATGGGGCGAAGACGTTGCCATCGCCATCGAGGCTGCGCAGGAGGCCGGTGCGCCCCTGGACCTGACGCCAAGGTCGGGCGATGCGCCGGGCGAGACGCTGCCGACCGGGTCGCACCGCTTGCCCTCGACCACGCAGATCAGCGCGCTTGCCGGATATGACGGTGGCGACTGGTGGGTGCAGGACGCAGCGGCGGCGATGGCGGTCCGGGTCCTGAATCCCAGGCCGGGCGAAAGGATCGCCGATCTTTGCGCCGCGCCCGGCGGCAAGACCATGCAGCTTGCCGCGGCAGGGGCAGAGGTGACGGCGCTGGACATCTCGTCGTCACGACTGGCGCGGGTGGCCGAGAATCTGGAACGATGCCGGTTGAAGGCAAGCCTGATCGCAGCGGATGCGCTGGAGTGGCGGCCCGATGCGCCGCTGGATGCGATCCTGCTGGATGCGCCCTGTTCGGCCACCGGCACCGTGCGGCGCCATCCTGAACTGCCGCTGATCCGCGATGGCAGCGCCCTGTCGGGGCTGGTCGCCCTGCAGGCGCGCCTGATCGATCATGCGCTGTCGATCCTGCGTCCCGGCGGGCGACTGGTCTTTGCAACCTGCTCGCTTCTGCCTGCCGAGGGCGAGGAGCAGCTTGCCGCGGCTTTGGCCCGCAATCCCGGCGTCACGGTCGAACCGGCTGCTGCCCCCGGAATCGAGCCGGGCTGGCTGACGCCGCAAGGTGCGCTGCGCCTGCGTCCGGACCTGTGGCCGGATCGCGGCGGCATGGATGGGTTCTTCATCGCGTGCTTGCGGAAATCAGGTGCAAAGTCCTAAACTTGCCCCGTTCCAGCGAATGCGGCACAGATGAACGACACGCCCTCACCCCGAGGATTCCTGCGCCGGCCCGAGCCGAAGGCCATCGGCCATTCCGGCCTGGGTGAGCAGATCATCGCGGGTCAGATCAATCTGGGCGGCGTCACCCTGACGGGAGATTTCTTCGCCGTCGCGACTTCGGCCTCGGTTGCGGCGGAATTGCATGGTTTCGGTTGGCTGGACGACCTGGCCGCGGTCGGTTCGCCCAAGGCGCGGTCGATCGCGCAGCACCACGTCCTGCACTGGCTGCGCAAGCATCGCGCGGGGCCGAGGGATGGGCCTGAATGGCAGCCCGCCATTGCCGGGCGTCGGGTGCTGCGCTGGATCTTCCATGCAGGGATGATTCTGCCGGGGCTGGACCGGGACGAGGCAGAGCCCTATTTCCGCGCGCTTGACCAGCATCTGACCCATCTGCGTGGCAGTTGGTATGACTGTCCCGACGGCTTGCCGCGGCTTGAGGCGTTGGCTGGGCTGGCGATCGGGGCGATGTCGCTGCGCGACCGGCATGTCATGGCCGGTCCTGCCCTGATCGCGCTGGCCGAGGAGGCGGATGCGATGGGCGTTGCCACGCTGTCGGAATCTCGCTGCCCGGAAACCCTGCTCGACGGCATGGCCCTGCTGGTCTGGGCGCAAGAGATCGCCGACGAATCCGGGATCGAATCGCCCCCCGAGCTGCGCACCATCATCGCCGAGATCGCGCCGATCCTGCGTGCGCTGCGCCATGCCGACGGCTCGTTGCCGCGGTTTCACGGCGGCGGGCGCGGTGCGGCGGGGCGGCTTGACCGCTGCCTTCGCGCGGCCGAAGGGGCGGCCTTGCCCGCGCATGGCCTTGCCATGGGATTTGCCCGCATGGCGCGGGGGCGCACGACGCTGATCCTGGACGCCTCGCCCCCGCCCGGTGGGCCGGCGGCAGCACGCGCCCACGCCTCGACCCTTGCCTTCGAACTGACCGTCGCGCGCCAGCCGCTGATCGTGAATTGCGGGCCGGGGGACGGCTTCGGCCCGCTTTGGGCGCGGGCCAGCCGCGCGACCCCCAGTCATTCGGCGCTTTGCCTTGAGGGGCTGTCCTCGTCCCGTCTGAGCGCCAGCCGGCAGAAGGATGAGCCGGATATCCTGACCGAGCGTCCCGGCCTTGTCTGGGCGGGGGATTGCGATGCGCTAGGCAACCTGACGCCCCCGGATTGCGGGCCCGCCCATGCGCAGGATCCCGCGCATCTGCTGGCGGGACATGACGGCTGGCTGGACAGCCACGGCCTGACCCATCTGCGGGAACTGTGGCTTGCCCCCGATGGCGGGGCGCTGGAGGGCGAGGATTCGCTGGCCGCGCTGGACGCCACTGCGCAGGCCCGGCTGGACCATTTGCGCGGCCCGGACGGACTGGCCTTCGACATCCGCTTTCACCTTCATCCCGAGGTCGAGGCGCGGCAGCAGGACCAGGACATCCTTCTGACCCTGCCCACCGGTGATGAGTGGCGCTTTGCGCATGACGGCGTCGGGCGTGTCGCGCTTGAGGCAAGCTGCCTGCTGGATCGCGGCCTGCCGGAGCCACGCCCCGCGCGCCAGATCGTGCTTTCCGCGCGTTTGCAGGGCCGCGCGATCCAGATCGGCTGGACCTTGGCGCGTTCCGGCGCTAGGTGACTGGGCAAATCCGCGATCCAATACGGGGCTCCCACCGATGACCGACCGCATTCCTCTGAAGCGCGCGCTGATTTCCGTTTCCGACAAGACGGGGCTGATCGACTTTGCCCGCGCCCTTTCCGCGCGCGGGGTCGAGCTGCTTTCGACCGGCGGCACCGCCAAGGCGCTGCGCGGCGCAGGGCTTGCTGTGATCGACGTGGCCCAGGTCACCGGCTTTCCCGAGATGATGGATGGCCGCGTCAAGACGTTGCATCCGTCGGTCCATGGCGGGCTGCTGGCGCTGCGCGACAATGCCGAGCACATGTCGGCGGCCAATGCCCACGGCATCGGCATGATCGACCTTCTGGTCGTGAACCTTTACCCCTTCGAGGAGACTGTCGCGAAGGGCGCGGATTACGACGACTGCATCGAGAATATCGACATCGGCGGCCCGGCGATGATCCGTGCGGCCTCCAAGAACCACGCCTATGTCACCGTCGTCGTCGATGTCGCGGATTATGCCGCTGTCCTGCACGAGCTGGACCAGAACGACGACACCACCAGCTATGTCTTCCGCCAGCGGCAGGCGCAGATCGCCTATGCCCGGACCGCGGCCTATGACGCGGCGGTGTCCGGATGGCTTGCCCAGTCCATCGGCGAGGCGACCCCCCGCCGCCGCAGCTTCTCGGGCGAGCTTGCCCAGACCCTGCGCTATGGCGAGAACCCGCACCAGTCCGCCGCCTTCTACAAGGACGGCTCGGACCGGCCGGGCGTCGCGACCGCGAAGCAGTGGCAGGGCAAGGAACTCAGCTACAACAACATCAACGACACCGACGCGGCGTTCGAACTGGTGGCGGAATTCGACCCGGCCGAAGGGCCTGCCGTCGCAATCATCAAGCACGCCAATCCCTGTGGCGTTGCCCGTGGTGCCACCGCGCTCGATGCCTACCGCCGCGCCTATGACTGCGACCGCACCTCGGCATTTGGCGGGATCGTCGCGCTGAACTGCACGCTGGACGCAGATACGGCCCGCGCCATTACCGAGATTTTCACCGAGGTCGTCATCGCCCCCGACGCGACCGAGGAAGCACGCGAGATCTTTGCCGCCAAGAAGAACCTGCGCCTGCTGACCACGGGCGGACTGCCCGATCCGTCGGCCGCTGGCACCTCGTTCCGGCAGGTGGCGGGCGGCTTTCTGGTGCAGGGACGCGACAATGGCCGCGTCGCCCGGGCGGATCTGAAGGTGGTGACGCAGCGCCAGCCCTCGGATCAGGAGCTGGACGACCTGCTGTTCGCCTGGACCGTGGCCAAGCATGTCAAGTCGAACGCCATCGTCTATGCCAAGGATGGCGCGACCGTGGGTATCGGCGCGGGTCAGATGAGCCGCGTCGATTCGACCCGCATCGGCCGTCGCAAGTCCGAGGACATGGCCGAGGCGCTTGGACTGGCCGAGGCGACGACGATCGGTTCTGCCGTCTCGTCCGATGCCTTCTTTCCCTTTGCCGACGGGATCGAGGCGCTGGCGGCCGCCGGGGCCAAGGCGGTGATTCAGCCTGGCGGTTCGATGCGCGATGCCGAGGTGATCGAGGCCGCCGACCGTCTTGGACTGGCAATGGTCTTTACCGGCCAGCGCCACTTCCGCCACTGATGAGCCCGTCCGCGACCCCAAAGCCGCGGAAGTCTCCGACGGCGACGCGCAAGGCAGGTGCCCCGAAACGGGGTGCCCGCCCCCCGGTCTGGCGCAAGGTCGGCTTGACCGCCGCGGCGGTCTTCCTGCTGGATCAGGCGCTGAAATATCTTGTCGTGCATATCCTGCAACTGGATCGCGTGCGCGAGATCGATGTGCTCAGCCCTTGGCTGAATCTGCGCATGGCCTGGAATCAGGGCATGAATTTCGGCCTGTTCGCCAGCGATGTCGATGTCATGCGCTGGGTGCTGATCGCGATCGCCATTGCGGTTTGCGTTTGGGTCGGGGTCTGGATCGGGCGCACCCGACCGCGCAGCTTCGCGCTGATCTCGGCCGGAATGCTGATCGGCGGCGCGCTTGGTAACGTCGTCGACCGTCTGCTTTACGGCGCGGTCGCGGATTTCCTGAACATGTCGCTGCCCGGCTGGCGCAACCCCTACAGCTTCAACGTGGCCGATATCGCGATTTTCCTGGGCGCGGTCGGACTGGTCCTGCAACCGCCGGAAAAGCAGGTTGCGGCCAAAACCCGGCGCCAGCCCGCAAAGACGCGGGATGCGAAGCCGCGTGCCGCTGTTCCCGCGCAGGCGCAGGTACCCGCGCCTGAAGCGGCACCGGCACCCGCACCGTCTGGCGCACCCGTGGCGGCCCCGGCCTCGCGACCGTCGGCGCACTCGACCGGTCCGGGTCATGCCCCCACGCAAGGCGAACTCGCGCTGGATCCGACCCCACCCGACGACAAGCCCCGTGACGAGCCGGGCAATTCACGCTAAGAACGGCGCAAGACGAATATGAGGGACGGAAGATGCGGGCGATTGCGCTGACCATGACCATGCTGCTGCTGGCCGCGTGCAGCACCGATCCGCAGCTGATGAATCTCAGCACGAACCGTTCGGGACCGGACGAATTCGCCATTCTTCCGACGAAGCCGCTGACAATGCCACCGGACCTGAATGTGTTGCCGACCCCGACGCCGGGCGGCAGCAACATCACCGATCCGACGCCTGAAGCGGATGCCGTCGCTGCGCTTGGCGGCAATCCCGGCCAGCTTGCGGCGCAGGGGATCGGCAGCGCCGATGCGGCGCTGGTCGCCTATAGCTCTCGGCTGGGCCGCGATCCGGCGATCCGCCTGACCACCGCGCAGGAAGATCTGCAATGGCGTCAGCGCCATTCCCGCCGCGCGCTGGAAGTCATTGCCCGCACCGACGTCTATTACCGTGCCTATGACCCGATGACCTTGGACAGCTGGGCCGAACAGGAACGTTGGCGCCCGACCGGCGTGCAGATGCCGGCCGCTCCGCCGCGCGAAAGCCGCGGCAACGCCGACGCCATCGCCGCCCAGCGGGCCGAGGATCGGAGCCCGATCCTCAGCGGCGACTGATCCGGCCCTCGCGCACGATCACGGCATGATGACGGGCTGCTGACTTGCGCGGCCCGCCCGGTCAGGGCAGGTTCTGGCAGCGACCCGGAACCGGAGCCTGCCCCATGTCTATCCTGATGCGCCTTTCGCCCCTTGCGCTGGCGCTGGCCGCGACACCTGCGCTGGCCGAAATGCCCAAGGGAATCAGCCATTTCAAACTGGACAACGGTCTTGAGGCCGTGGTGATCGAGGATCACCGCGCCCCGGTCGTCGTCCAGATGGTCTGGTACAAGATCGGCTCGGCCGATGAACAGCCCGGCAAGTCCGGCATCGCACATTACCTGGAACACCTGATGTTCAAGGGAACCGACCGGCTGGGACCGGGCGAATTGTCCAAGACGGTCACCGCCAATGGCGGCATGGACAATGCCTTTACGAGCTATGACTACACCGCCTATTTCCAGCGCATCGCCTCGGACCGGCTGCCGCTGGTCATGGACATGGAATCCGACCGGATGGCCAATCTGCGCATCGGCGAGGACGACTGGAAGGCCGAGCGTCAGGTCGTGCTTGAAGAGCGCTCGCAGCGCACCGACAGCGATCCCGGCGCCCAGTTCTCCGAGGAACGCAGCGCCGTCCAGTTCTACAACCATCCCTATGGCCGCCCCGTCATCGGTTGGCGGCACGAGATGGAGGGGCTAACGCGCGACGATGCCATCGCCTGGTACGATGCGCATTACGCCCCGAACGACGCGGTGCTGGTCATCGCGGGCGACGTGACGCCCGAAAAAGCCAAGGAACTGGCCGAGAAGTACTACGGTCCGATCGCCCCCAAGGAAAATTCGACCCGCAAGCCCCGCCCGCAGGAGCCCGAGCAGCGTTCGGCCCGCCGGATGGAGCGCAGCGACCCGCGCGTCGCGCAGCCGGTCCTGATGCGCACGACCCTTGCACCCGAACGCAATGCCGGCGACCAGAAACAGGCCGCCGCGTTGACCGTACTGGCCGAGCTGCTGGCGGGTTCTGCCCAAACCTCGGTTCTGGCCCGGGATCTGGTGCTGACCGGCAAGGCTCTTTACGTCGATGCCTCCTATGACGGGTTGACGGTCGATCCGACCACGTTCGGCCTGTCTCTGGTTCCCGGCCCCGGTGTCAGCAACGCCGATGCCGAAGCGGCGCTGGATGCCGCGCTGGCGAAATTCCTGCAGGACGGCCCGGATGCCCAGCAGCTTGAGCGGGTCAAGACCCAGATCCGGGCCGCGCGCATCTATGCCCAGGATTCGGCGCATGGCCGGGCCTATGACTATGGGCAGGGGCTGTCGGTCGGCCTGACGGTCGAGGATGTGAACGACTGGCCCGACATTCTGGGCGACGTGACTGCCGACGACATCCGCGCCGCCGCGAAGCTGGTTCTGGACAGCCGCGCCAGCGTCACCGCATGGCTTCTGCCGCAAGCGGGGGCCGATGCCGCCGCTGCCGAAGCCGTCCCTGCCGCAGTCACCACTGCCGAGGAAGTCCAATGATCCGCGCGCTTGCAACCCTTGTCTTCGTCGCGCTGGCCAGCCTGCCGGCCCGTGCCATCGAGATCCAGGAAATCACCTCTCCCGGCGGGATCAAGGCCTGGCTGGTCGAGGATCACTCGATCCCCTTCACCGCGCTGTCCCTGATGTTCAAGGGCGGCGCCAGTTTGGACGCGCCTGAAAAGCGTGGTGCGATCAACCTGATGACCGCGCTGCTTGAGGAAGGCTCGGGCCAGATGAACTCGGTCCAATACGCCGAGGCGGTCGAGGGGCTGGGGGCGATGAACCGCTTTGACGTGGGCGATGATGCCCTGACCGTCAGCGCCCGCGCCCTGACCGAGAATCGCGACCAGGCCGCCGACCTGCTGCGCCAGGCCCTGACCGACCCGCGCTTTGACGCCGACGCGGTCGAGCGTGTGCGTGCGCAGGTCCAGTCTGTGATCCTCAGCGAGGCGACCGACCCGAGCTCGATCGCGGCCAAGGAAATGGCCCGCCTGTCTTGGGGCGATCACCCCTATGCCACCTCGATCAACGGGACGGCGGAATCGGTCAAGGCGCTGACCCGTGATGACCTGATCGACGCCAAGAACCGCGTATTGGCGCGTGACCGCGTGGTCGTAGCCGCAGCGGGCGACATCAGTGCCGAGGATCTTGGCAAGCTGATCGACAAGATCCTGGGCGGGCTGCCCGAAAAGGGATCTGCGCCCCTGCCGGAACCCGCCAAGCTTGGCCTGACAGGCGGTGTGACCGTCATCGACTGGGACAGTCCGCAGACGGTGGTGAATTTCGCGCAACCCGGCCTGCCCATGTCCGACCCCGACTATTTCGCCGCCTTTGTCGCGGACCATATTCTGGGCGGCGGCGGGTTTTCGTCGCGCCTGATGGACCAGATCCGCGAAAAGCGTGGGCTTACCTATGGCGTCGGAACCGGCCTTTCGAACGGTGTCTATGGCGAGACCTGGGCCGGGGCCATGGCCAGCGCCAATGAAAAGGTGGCCGAGGCCATCGGTCTGATCCGTCAGGAATGGGACCGCTTCAGCCAAAGCCCGGTCAGCGACAAGGAGCTGACCGACGCCAAGACCTATCTGACTGGCGAATATCCCTTGCGGTTCAACGGCAATGGCAAGATCGCCAGCATCCTTGCCGGGATGCAGCTGATCGGGCTGCCTGCCGATTACGTGAATACCCGCAATTCGAAGATCGAGGCCGTCACGGCCGAGGACGTCCAGCGCGTTGCCAAGCGCCTGCTGCATTCCGATCAGATCCGCTTCGTCCTGGTCGGGCGGCCGCAGGGCGTCTCGGCAAGCAACTGACGAACTCTTTCCTGATTTGTCCGATACTGCTAAATCTGGGGGCATGAACAGTCATGCCCCCAACATGCGTCCCATCATCCGCCAGCTTGATGAAGCCGCCGCCAACCGCATCGCAGCGGGCGAGGTGGTTGAGCGCCCGGCCTCGGCGGTCAAGGAGCTGGTCGAGAATGCGTTGGATGCCGGCGCGAGCCGCATCGACATCGCGATCTCCAAGGGGGGCAAGGGGCTGATCCGCGTCGGTGACGACGGTTGCGGCATGACAGCCGAGGATCTGCCGCTGGCGCTGTCCCGCCACGCCACCAGCAAGATCGACGGCAGCGACCTGCTGGACATCCGCAGCTTCGGCTTCCGGGGCGAGGCGTTGCCCAGCCTTGGTGCTGTCGGTCGCCTGACGCTGACCAGCCGCGCGCAGGGTTTCGAGGGGGCGCAGATCGCCGTTCAGGGCGGGCGCATCGGCCCGGTCCGGCCCGCGGCGGGCAATCGCGGTACCGTAGTCGAACTGCGCGACCTGTTCTTCGCTACGCCCGCGCGTTTGAAATTCCTGCGCAGCGACCGCGCCGAGACGCAGGCCGTGGCCGAGGTCATCCGCCGCCTTGCAATGGCCGAACCCTATGTCGGCTTCACCCTGACCGACGAGGATGAGGGCCGCCAGCTTCTGCGCGTCGATGCCGAGCAGGGTGAACTGTTCGGCGCGCTTCAGACCCGGCTGGCCCGGATCATGGGGCGCGAGTTCATCGAGAATTGCCTGCCGATCGACGCGACCCGCGACGGTATCACCCTGACCGGCTTTGCGGCGCTGCCGACCTATTCGCGCGGGGCGGCAGTGGCCCAGCACCTGTTCGTGAACGGTCGCCCGGTTCGTGACAAGCTGCTGACCGGGGCGCTGCGCGCGGGCTACATGGACGTGCTGCCCTCGGGGCGCTATCCGGCCGCGGTCCTGTTCGTGACCTGCGATCCCCATCAGGTCGATGTGAACGTCCACCCGGCCAAAGCCGAGGTGCGGTTCCGCGAACCCGACATCGCCCGAGGTCTTGTTGTCAGCGCCCTGCGTCACGGGCTGGCGGGGGCAGGGCATCGCAGCTCGACCACGGTGGCGACGGCGGCGCTTGGCGCGGCACGGGTCGAGGCTGCGCCGGAGGCGGTTGCAACCCGCGCCTATCAGGCAAGCTATGCCCCGGCCGCACGCCCCTCGCCGCAGGCCATCGCCGCGAGCATGGCCTTTCAGGCCCCCGGCTTTGCCGAGGCGCCGACGGCGCGGGTTGAACCGGAAATCGAGGTCGAAGCCGACGCCCCTCTGGGCGCCGCCCGCGCACAGCTGCATGAAAACTGGATCATCGCCCAGACCGCGAATGGCATCGTCATCGTCGACCAGCATGCCGCGCATGAGCGGCTGGTCTATGAACGGCTGAAGACCCAGGCCGAGGCGCGCCGTGTCGCCAGCCAGGCCCTGCTGATCCCCGAGATCGTCGAACTTTCTGACGCCGACGCGCAGCGTATCCTGTCCATCGCCGATGACCTGGCAGAACTGGGGCTGGTGATCGAACCGTTCGGCGGTGGCGCGGTTGCCGTGCGCGAGGTTCCGGCCCTGATCCGCCGCATCAATGCCCCCGCGCTGATCCGCGACATCCTGGACGATCTTGCCGATCAGGGCACATCGGACCGCTTGAAGGCCCGCGTCGATGCGGTGCTGTCGTCGATGGCCTGCCATGGCTCGGTCCGTTCGGGCCGGCGGATGACGGCGGACGAGATGAACGCTCTGCTGCGCGAGATGGAGCGGACGCCCCGTTCGGGACAGTGCAACCACGGCCGCCCGACCTGGATCGAGCTGAAACTGGGCGACATCGAGCGGCTTTTCGGTCGCTAGTTGACCTGCGCCCCGGCTGGCGCGACACTTCGCTGCAAGGAGAGGTCGCCATGCTGGAAATCAGCCCTGAGAAGATTGCCCATGTCATCATCCGCGCGCGTGAATACGACAGCGGGGTCAACGCCTGGGCGCATAGCGGCCATCGGCGGGGTCACGGGACCGAGACCGAGCTATCCGAATTCATCGCCAGCCTGAACGATGATGAAAAGGCCAGCCTTGTCGCGGTGATGTGGATTGGCCGCGACACCTTTGCCGCCGAGGATCTGGCCGAGGCAATTCGCACCGCCAAGGTCGAGAACCGCTCGCCCACCGAGAGTTACCTGATGGGAGAGCCGCAGCTGGCCGATTACCTTGAAGCCGGGATGGAGGCCTTGGGGATTTCACCCGAAGAGGCCGAGGATGACCTGCATCACCCCGTGTGACCCGGACTAGCGCGTCAGTCGGATCAGCGCGCCGTCATCGGCATCGGTCAGGATCAGCATCGAACCATCCGCATCGACGGCGACATCGCGCACGCGCCCGATCCCCTCGGCCAGATGCTGTTCGCCGGTCACGCGCCCCTCGGACATTTTCAGGCGGACAAGGGACTGCGATTTCAACCCGCCGATCAGCGCATCACCCCGCATTTCGGGGAACATCGCGCCGTCGTAAAAGACAAGGCCGCTGGGGGCGATGACCGGATCCCAGTAATAGACCGGCTGCTCCATCCCGTCTTGCGCGGTGATGCCCTTGCCGATGGGCTTGCCGCTGTAATCCTCGCCATAGGTGATGATCGGCCAGCCGTAATTGCGCCCGGCCTGGGGCATGTTCAGCTCATCCCCGCCCTTGGCGCCATGCTCGACGGTCCAAAGCCGGCCCTGTCCGTCCAGCGCCGCCGCCTGCAGGTTGCGATGGCCCCATGACCAGATCTCGGGCTGACCGCCACCCTGCGCAAAGGGATTGCCCGGAAGCCCGCGTCCCGTTTCGGGATCGATGCGCAAAACCTTGCCCAGATGGGTGTTCACGTCCTGCGCCAGTTTCCGCGGCTCGGGCAGGGATCTTTCGCCGGTGGTCACGAACAGCATGCCATCTGCATCAAAGACCAGCCGCGAGCCATAATGCATGGTCGAGTCCCAGGCCGGTTCCTGGCGGAAGATGACGCGGACGTCGCTGATTGCCGTGCCGTCCGCCGATAAAGTCCCGGTCGCGACCGAGGTCGAGGTCTTGCCGCCGTCGCGGGGTTCGGCAAAGCTCCACCACAGGCGGCGGGTCTGGGCGAAATCGTCCCGGACCGCGACGTCAAGAAGCCCGCCCTGCTTGCGCGTGTCGACCTGCGGAAGACCGGATAGCGGTTCGCTCAGCTTGCCATCGGCAAGGATGCGCATCTTTCCGGGTCTTTCGGTGATCACCCAGCCGCCATCCGGCAGCGCGGCCATCCCCCAGGGGTGATCGAACCCCGAGACCACGACATCTTGTTTCACGTGAACCCCGTCCGTCAGTTCCGGGGCACGGGTCTGGCCGTCAAAGGCGGGCTGCTGGTCCGGGGCGTTCGGAGGCTGCTGGTTCAGCTGCGCGGCGGCGGGTGTCGCCGCCAGTCCGGCGAGAAGGCTAAGCGTGCAAAGACGGGGCATGGTCGCGATCCTTTGGGTGAAGCGGCAGGGGATACCCGCCAACACCCCGCGAACCCGCCCCGTTCCCTGACAATTCCGTCAGCGCATTCCCCTGTGCGTCGGGCGGTCAGGGGGGCGGACGGTCAGGGAAAGACCGCGTCCGCGCCTGCGGGCGGGCGGCGCGCGCCAAGGAAGGGGCCCTGACCCGCCGCGTCGATGCGCGTAATGGCCGCGGCGATCGGCTCGATCACCACGCTCATGGTCCAGGCTGTGGCGTGGATCATGCGGGTCGCGTCCAGCGCGATGGCGACATGGCCGGGCCAGAACAGCAGGTCGTTGCGGCGAATTTCGCCCTCGACCACCGGAAAGGCGGCTTGCTGCATGTCGCTGTCGCCGGGACAGGCGATGGCGCAGGCGGTCAAAGAAGCCTGCGCAAGTCCCGAACAATCGATCCCCCAGCGGCTGTTTCCTCCCCACAGATAGGGGGTGCCGATCAGCGTTTCGGCGACGCTGGCCGGATCGCTGGCGGGCTGGTCGGAAAGATGCTGGCGCGGCACCCAGCCGCCTTGCGCAAGCTGGGCGAAGCCGTCCTGCCAGGCCACGACCGACAGGCGCGCGCCGATCGACAGGCCGCCCAGTTCGGTCGTCTTGATGCTGGGCTGGGGATAGACATGCGTCGCGGGTGCGCTGACGCGATGCGTGACCGGCTGTACCGCCGAACCAAGCGCGTTGTCCCGCAGCCAACCGCAATAGCCGTCCGCGACCGCCTGCACAAAGGACCAGCCGTCGCGTTCCTCGATCACCGTCAGCTCGGCGCCGTGGTTGACCTGTCGGTCGCGCGCGCCCCCCGGCTCGCGGCACAGATCCGCCAGCGCCACCTGCAGGCGCGCCGGGCGACCGGCGGTATAGACGGGGCGGTTCAGCACGCCGCGCAACGATTCCAACGCGACGTTTTGCGTCGCAGGGGTCAGGCGGCGGTCCGTCCTTGGTTCGGCGGTCTGGGTCGATGCGGTCACTTCAGGATCTCCGGCAGGGCGTTCAGGATGGCGCGCATTCCTTGCCCGGTGCCGCCCTTGGTGCGTCCGGGGGCAGCGACGGGCTGCCAGCCGTAAATGTCGAAATGCAGGTAAGTCGCGTCCTCGCCCGCAAAGCGGCGCAGGAACAGGGCGGCGGTGATCGCGCCCGCGAAGCCGCCACCCGGCGCGTTGTCCAGATCCGCGATGACCGGCTCGATCATGGATTCGTAAGGCTCCCAGAACGGCATGCGCCAGATCGGGTCGGCATTGTCGCGCCCGGCCCGCTGGACTGCCGTCGCGGTGCCGTCATCGTCGCAGAAAAAGGGCGGCAGGTCCGGCCCAAGCGCCACCCTTGCGGCCCCGGTCAATGTCGCCATCGAGATCAGGACGGCGGGCTTTTCCTCGGCCGCGAGGGCGAGGGCATCCGCCAGAACAAGACGGCCTTCGGCATCGGTATTGTTGATCTCGACGGTCAGGCCCTTGCGGCTGGTCAGGATGTCGCCGGGGCGGAAGGCATTGCCCGCGATCGAGTTCTCGACCGCCGGGATCAGCACCCGCAGGCGCATCCCCGCAGTCAGGCCCAGCCGGGCCAGGGTCTCGGCCAGGCCCAGCACGTTCGCGGCACCGCCCATGTCCTTTTTCATCAGCCCCATCGAGGATGGCGGCTTGATGTCCAGCCCGCCGGTATCGAAGCAGACGCCCTTGCCGACCAGGGTCAGCATCGGCCCTTCGCCGGGAAAGCGCAGGTCGATCAGGCGCGGGGCCTGCGCCCCGGCGCGGCCGACCGCATGGATCATCGGGAAGTTCTGGGCCAGCAGATCCTGCCCCTCGATCACCGAGATGCGGGCACCGTGGCGTGCGGCCAGCGCACGCGCCGCCTGTTCCAGATCCGCCGGACCCATGTCGGATGCGGGCGTATTGATCAGGTCGCGCGCCAGATATTCGCCCGCGGCCAGGGCCAGCACGCGATCCGCATCCACGCCCTCGGGGCAGACCAGTCGTGCGGCCGGGGTCTTGCCCTGCTTGTAGCGAGTGAAGCGGTATTGCGCGAAAAGCCAGCCAAGCGCGCCAAGCTGCGGGTCGAACCCCTCGGGCGCGTTGGCCAGGTGCCAGTCGCCTTCGGGCAGCGTCTCGGCCGCCTTGGCAAGGGAATAGCGTTCGCGGGCGGGGCGGCTAGCGGGATCGGCCTGCGGGCCGATGCCGAAAAGCGCCCCGGCGATGACACCGCCCTCACCCGGCAGCAGGCAAAGCTGGCCCGCCGTTCCGGCAAAGCCCTGCGCCAGCGCCCAGGTGCGGTCGGACGCGGCCAGACCTTCGGGCAGGGCGGGGCCGTCGGCACCCGGCCGGACCAGCCAAAGCGGCAGGCTGGCAGAGAAGGGGGCTGCAAATTCGGGAAGAGGTGTCATGGCACGGGCCTTTTCTTGGTCTTGCCGTCAACCTAGCGCGCGGGGTGACGACCGCAAGCCCCGCTTACCCGGCGGCGGGATCGGGGCGGTCACATATCCGCGTCAGGGAACTGTCGCCGATCCGGCGCAGCCGGGCCGAGGTCGCTGCCAGACCGCCAGCATCGCGCCGCTCGGCGCAGGTGCCGACGTCGATGGCGACCGCTGCCATCGAAACCAGCCCCAGTTGCCATGCCAACCGCGAGATACGGTCGGCGTCGCAGGCGACCGCGACCAGATCGCCGCGCGCAATCGCGGCCTCGGTCCGGTTCAGCGCCAGTCGAAGCTGCTCCAGCGCGGCCGAGATGATGCGCGCAGCCGAGGCCTCGCCCAGGGCTTCGACCATCTGGTTCAGCCTTTGCCGGTCGATCGTCGACTGCTCTTCGACCGCCAGCCTTGCAATTCCCGCCATGTATCCCACCCTACTCGATAAGTCGCGAAACACAGCTTTCGCAGCCATCTCTCAAGAAATGGTTGAGGGGGTGTCGCTAAACCCCTCGAACTTTATCGGTTCCGGGGGTATCAAGTCGCCAAACAGCCAGATGAGGATATGATGAAACAGGCGCGTCCGCTGCCCCCGTATCTAGTCCAGCGCTATCAGGGCTGGCGCGCGACGACCTTCGGCGAGAATCGCAGCTGGTACCGTCGCCTTGCCGAAGTTGGCCAGCATCCGCGCGCGATGGTCATCGCCTGCTGTGACTCTCGCGTGCATGTGACCTCGATCTTCGGCGCCGACACGGGTGAGTTTTTCATCCACAGGAACATCGCGAATCTCGTGCCGCCCTATCTGCCGGACGGACAGCAGCACGGCACCTCGGCTGCGATCGAATATGCGGTAAACGCCCTCAAGATCGCGCATCTCGTGGTCGTGGGGCACACGAATTGCGGCGGCGTCGTCGGCTGCCACGCGATGTGCCACGGCAACGCGCCCGAACTGGAAGAGAAATCCAGCTTCGTCGGCCGCTGGATGGACATTCTGCGTCCCGGATACGAGCGCATCGCCCATCTGCCCGACGACCAGCAGATCGCCGCGCTGGAACAGCAGGCGGTGCTGATCTCGCTGGAGAACCTGATGACCTTCCCCTTCATCCGGGAAAATGTCGAGGCGGGCTCGTTGACGCTGCATGGCGTCGTCCATGACATCGGCGAAGGCACGCTGCTGGAATACCTGCCGGAGACGGACAGCTTCACCCTGCTCGGCTAAGGCGTTCGGGCATCGCAAGCCGCCTCAAGGGCTGATATGGCAGTCCCCGGTTCAGCCAGGAGGATTTGCCATGACCACAGCGCCCAGCCCCGAAGACATTGCCCGGATGGATGCCAGCGACCCGCTGGCCCGGCTTCGGCAAGGTTTCCTGCTGGCCGAGGGCGAGGTCTATCTGGACGGGAACTCGTTGGGCGTGGCCAGCGCCGCCGCGCTGGATGCGTTGCGCATCGGCGCGCGCGAAGAATGGTCGCAGGGCCTGATCCGCAGCTGGAACACCGCCGGCTGGTTCGACCTTCCGGTCGAGCTGGGCGACGCGATCGGCCGCCTGGTCGGGGCCGCGCAGGGACAGGTCGTGGTTTCCGACACGACCTCGATCAACATATACAAGGCCCTGCATGCGGCGATCGGCCTGCGGCCCGGTCGCAAGGTGATCGTGGCCGAGGCGGGCAGCTTTCCGACCGATCTTTACATTGCCGAGGGCGTGATCTCGACCCTGCCGGGCGTGACGATGCGGCTTGAGGGGCGCGATGCCGACCGGATCGAGGATCTGCTGGACGACGATGTTGCTGCGGTCCTGGTCAATCATGTGAACTACAAGACCGGGGCGCTGCGCGACATGGCGGAACTGACGCGCGCCATCCACGGCGTCGGCGCGCTGGCGGTCTGGGATCTTTGCCATTCGGCGGGGGCACTGCCCATCACGCTGGATGAAGCGAATGCCGATTTCGCGGTCGGCTGCACCTATAAATACCTGAATGGAGGCCCCGGCTCTCCTGCCTTCATCTATGTCGCGTCGCGTCATCTGGACAAGGCGCAGCAACCGTTGAGCGGGTGGTGGGGCCACGCCCGTCCCTTTGCCTTCGAGACCGGCTATCAGGGCGATCCCGGCATTCGCCGCTTTCAATGCGGCACGCAACCGGTCCTGTCATTGCGGGCCTTGAAAGGCGCGCTTTCGGTCTGGGACGATGTCGACATGGGTCAGCTTCGCGCCAAGAGCATCGCGCTGACCGAGCTTTTCATCCAGCTGGTCGAAGAGAAATGCACGGGTCATGGTCTGGTCCTTGAAAGCCCGCGCGATCCCGCGCGTCGCGGCAGCCAGGTCGCGTTTGGCCATGAGCACGCCTATGAGATCGTCCAGGCGCTGATCGAGCGCGGCGTGATCGGTGATTTCCGCGCGCCCCATACGCTGCGCTTCGGCTTCACCCCACTGTATCTGAGCCATGCCGATGTGGCGCGCGCCGTGCAGGTGCTGGCCGATGTGCTGGAATCGGGGCTGTGGCGCGAGCCGCGCTTTGCGGTCCGCGGCGCGGTGACCTGAAGCTGCGGTCCGTCCTGGCAGGGGTCAGGCGCGCACGCTCCACGCGACGGATTGCGGCCGGGCCTTTGCCAGGGCCGCAACAAGCATCCCGGTGACGCCCGCCTTCAGCACATCGCCTGGCAGAAAGGCCATGACCAGCTTCGCGCATTCGGGGATCGATTTGCCCAGCCCGATCGACATGCCAAGGATACCCAGGGCGTAAAGCACCAGGATGCCGCCAAGCGCCGCGCCGATTCCCGCGCGCAGGCCGATCGGGCGCAGGCGCACCTTCTCGACGAACAGTCCGGTGACGAAGGCGCCGAAAGGGAACGCGATCAGGAAGCCCGAGGTCGGCGCGACGAAAGCGCCAAGGCCGCCGCGTCCCCCTGCCAGCAGCGGCAGCCCGATGGCCACCAGCAGCAGAAACAGCATCATCGACAGGAAGCCGCGTTTGGTCCCCAGGACCGCCCCCGCCAGCATGACGCCCATGCTTTGCGCGGTGATCGGGATGCCGAAGGCCAGGGTGATCTGGGGAATGGCCCCCAATGCGGCGATCAGGGCGGCGAACAGCGCGATCTGCGCCACGTTTCGTTCCATGTGCTCAGTCCTCGTCATTCGGGTTCAGGCCGCCCCGTGCGCGCAGCGCCTCGGCCAGGTGGTCGGCATCGTCCAGCGCCAGTAGCGCCATCGGCAGGACGATATGCCAGTTCGCCCGCCGGGGCGAGCGCGCGCGCCAGGCATCCATCAGCAAGCGTCCCTTGGCGATCAGCGTTGGGGTGAAGCGGATGACAAGGGGAATGCCCGCCTCGATCAGTCCCACGGGCAGGCCAAGCCGGCGCAGCGGGCGCAGCAGCCGGTGCAGCAGGTCCGACAAGTCCGACAGGCTGGTCGTCATCGTCACCAGATTCGCCATCGCCACCGTCGAGACCATGCGCAGCGCGATGGTCCATCCCTGCACCCATCCTCCGGTCACTGCATGCCACGCCAGAAGCAGGACGACAAAGGGCCACAGCACGCGCAACTGTCGCAGGCCGTGGGCCATGAAGTCGCGCCCCGGCAGGCTATAGATTGCCAATACGGCCACCAATGCCAGTCCCTGCGCCAGAGGGCCCTTCAGCAGGAACAGCAATGTCGTCGCCACCGCCAGCCCGGCCAGCTTGGCCCCGGCGGGCCAGCCATGTGCCCGCGTTCTAACCGGCGAGGTCAGCGAGATCATTCTCGGCCCCCTCGCGGGTCATCTCCATCTCGAACCGCTGCAAGACGGTGGCATCCCCTGCCTCGACGATGCGGCCCTCATCCAGCCAGCAGACATGGTCATATCCCGCCAGATCGCGCGAATCGTGCGAGATGTGCAGAAGTCGTGCACCGCAACGGTCCAGATGACGCGCAAGCTGCATCCGGGTCGGGATGTCCAACCCTGCAAAGGGTTCGTCCAGGATCAGCCAGCGCGGCCCCATCGCCATTACCGCCATCATGCAAAGCAGGTGTTTCTGGCCCTGCGACAGTGCCTCGGTCGTGGCGTCCAGCCAATGCGCA
The DNA here is from genome assembly GCF_031854425.1 of Paracoccus broussonetiae. Taxonomy (NCBI): domain Bacteria; kingdom Pseudomonadati; phylum Pseudomonadota; class Alphaproteobacteria; order Rhodobacterales; family Paracoccaceae; genus Paracoccus; species Paracoccus broussonetiae. Next base: position 217,389 of record NZ_JAVRQI010000009.1, read on the forward strand.
CGGTCGAAGCGGTCCAGAACGGCCCGGGTCGCGTGGCGCGCTTCTGCCTTGCTGCGGCCCATCTGGCGCAGGCCAAAGCCGATCTCCTCGGCGACGGTCGGAAAGATGATCTGGTGTTCGGGATTCTGGAACAGGATGCCGACGGTCGCGATCGCCGCCTTGCGGTCCTTGCAGACATCCGTGCCTTCGATCAGCACGCGGCCCTGCGTCGGTTCGATCAGCCCGGCCAGCAGGCGCGCCAGCGTGCTTTTGCCCGATCCGTTTCGACCGATGATGCCGATGCGCGGCGCATCCAGCCGCAGATCGATTCCCTGGATGATCGGGCGGGGTCCGATGGCAAGATGAAGGCCTTGGATCTCGATACCCGAGCCGGGTTGCATTGTCGGCGTCCTCACGAGACGGTTTTCCAGAATCGGGAACCGCTCTAGCATCTTTAAGGCTGCTTGAAACCCGCATCTCGAAAGGAGACTCGGATGAGCTGGAATCCCGCGCTTGAACCCGGATGCCCCGATGACGTCGCGCTGGAAAGCATCGAAACCCTGATCGTGCCCCGAGCGCGCGACCTTGGCAGCTTCGAGGTCATGCGCGCCCTGCCTGCGCCCAAGCGCCAGATGGTCGGGCCGTTCATCTTCTTCGACCAGGCCGGGCCGGCCGAGTTCCTGACCGGGCAGGGCGTCGACATCCGTCCGCATCCGCACATCGGGCTGGGGACCGTCACCTATCTTTACCGTGGCGATTTCCACCACCGCGACAGCACCGGCGCCGATAAGGTCGTCCTGCCGGGAGAGGTGAACTGGATGGTCGCGGGCAAAGGCGTGACCCATTCCGAACGCACCAGCGAGGAGGGGCGCAAGGGTCCGCATTCCCTGTTCGGCATCCAGACCTGGATCGCGCTGCCCGAAACGCATGAGGACATGGCCCCGCTGTTCGAGCATCACGAAAAGAAAAGCCTGCCCGAATTCGAGGACAGCGGCATCCATGCTCGCCTGATCCTGGGTCGGGCCTATGGAGAACGGGCCCCCGCGACGCTGTATTCAGACGCCTTTTACCTCGACATCACGCTGGATCCCGGTGCGCTGTTTCCCCTGCCCGAGGATCACGAGGATCGGGGGATCTATGTGACGCAGGGCTCGATCCTGATTTCGGGGCAGGAATTCCCGGCCGGGCGGATGATGGTCTTTCGCCCCGGCGACAAGATCACTGTCGCGGCGGGCGCACAGGGTGCGCGCATCATGGCCTTGGGCGGCGAGACCCTGAACGGCCCACGCTATATCTGGTGGAACTTCGTCGCCTCGTCACAGGAGCGGATCGAGCAGGCGAAAGAGGAATGGCGCGAGGCCCGCTGGGGGCAGGGGCTGTTCAACCTGCCGCGCGGCGACAATCACGAATTCATTCCCCTGCCCTGACCAGCCCCGCTTTCGCGGCCGCAGGCGCGCCCGACTGTGGCCGGGTTGGTGCGGCCGGGTCGGCGGGGCTGCGGCCCAAAATAGTTCGGGGTCCCGGAAACCCTTGGCGGGGGCATTTCGTTGATCTCGAACTTGCAGGGACACAGGAAACAGGAGATTTCCAAATGAATTCCATCATCTACCTTGTCGGCCTTGTGGTCGTGGTGCTGTTCATCCTGTCGATGCTGGGGCTGCGCTGACGTTGTCGCGTGCCTTGCCCGCGATCCTTAGCCCTCGGCGGTGGCCGGACATAGCTGCAGATCGGTGCGCCATTCGGCGCAACGGTCGGCAAGTTCGGGTGGAAGGGGCTGGTCGGTAAAGATCGTGTCGATTTCGGCCAGACTGGCAATGCGCGCGGGTGCGGTCCGGCCCAGCTTGGAATGGTCGGTGACAAGAAACGACTTGCGGGCCTGTCGCAGGATTGCGCGGCTGACGCGAACCTCGGCCAGATCGAAATCCAGCATGTCGCCGTCATGGTCCAGCGCCGAGGTGCCGACCACCGCGTAATCTACCTTGAATTGCTCGAAGAACTGGGTCGTCAGTTCGCCCACCAGGCCGCCGTCCGACCGGCGCAGCGCGCCGCCTGCGACCATGATCTCGCATCCCGGATTCTCAAGCAGGATGTTCGCAACATTCATGTTGTTGGTGACGACGGTGATGTTCGAATGGTGCAGCAAGGCGCGGGCCACGGCCTCGGTCGTGGTGCCAAGGTTCAGGATCAGGCTGCAATTGTCCGGGATCTGGGCCGCGCAGGCCGCGGCGATGGCAGCCTTGGCGTCGGCATTCATGCGCCGGCGCGCCTCATAGCCCAGATTGACGGTTCCGGCACGCGGCACGGCGCCGCCATGGACGCGTTCCAGAACGCCCGCTTCGGCCATTTCGCCCAGATCGCGACGGATCGTCTGCAGCGTCACGTCGAAGCGCTGGGCCAGTTCATCGACCAGAACCCGGCCTTCGGCGCGGGCCAATTCCAGGATTTCCGCCTGTCGGATGCTCAATGCCATGCCTCTCCCCAGTCATGGATAGCGAAGCGAATCTACGCCCTTCGCGAATGTGCGCAAGCCTTCCGCTTGCTGTCATGAAAAAGAATTCTCCCAGTGAGAATGTTCGGATTCTTCCGATTCGCAAGACAAACGAAAATATCTGTTGACGGAACCGTGAACAGGGGTGCAGCCTTCAGGCGCGGGGCTGGGAGGCTTCGTGGAGGAGTCAGGGGCGATGCAGGAAGGGCCGGTTCAAGACCTTTTCATCCTGGGCGGCGGCATCAATGGCTGCGGAATCGCACGCGATGCGGCGGGTCGTGGCCTGTCCGTGACACTGGCTGAAATGGGCGATCTGGCACAGGCGACGTCCTCGGCCTCAACCAAGCTGTTCCACGGCGGCCTGCGCTATCTGGAGTTCTTCGAATTCCGCCTGGTGCGTGAGGCGCTGGAAGAGCGCGAGACGCTGCTGGCCGCGATGCCCCATATCAGCTGGCCGATGCGTTTCGTGCTGCCCTATTCCCCGGACATGCGCTTTGAAAGCGACACCCCCACCTCTCGGTTGCTGGGTGTCGCCATGCCCTGGATGCGCGGGCGGCGTCCGGCCTGGCTGATCCGGTTGGGGCTGTTTCTTTACGATAACCTGGGCGGTCGGCGTGTCCTGCCGGGAACCCGCAAGCTGGATCTGGCCGTCGATCCTGCCGGACGCCCGCTGAAGCCGGGATTCAGGCTCGGCTGGGAATATTCCGACTGCTGGGTGCAGGATGCGCGGCTGGTTGTCCTGAACGCCCGCGATGCCGAGGCGCGCGGGGCCACCATCCTGACCCGCCACCGCGTCACCCATGCCGAGCGCGCGGGGGATCTGTGGCGGATCACGACCGAGGGGCCGGAGGGGCAGCGCCTGCATCTGGCCCGCGCCCTGGTCAATGCGGGCGGCCCCTGGGTCGAGGACGTGATCCGGAATGTCACCCATATCCCGACGACCGAAGGCGTGCGGCTGGTTCGCGGCAGCCATATCGTCGTCCCGCGGCTCTATGACCACGACCGCTGCTATTTCTTCCAGGGCACGGACGGGCGGATCATCTTCGCCATCCCTTACGAGCAGGACTTTACCCTGATCGGGACGACCGACATGGACCACCGGGGCCCACCCGGAGAGGCGCGCTGCACGGATGAGGAACGCGATTATCTTTGCGCCTTCGCCAGCCGCTATTTCGCGCTGCCGATCCGGGCAGAGCAGGTGGTCTGGACCTATTCCGGGGTGCGCCCGCTTTACAATGACGGTGCGAAGTCGGCGACGGCAGCGACCCGCGACTATGTGCTCAGCGTGAATGCGGACGGACCGCCGCTGCTGAATGTCTTTGGCGGCAAGATCACCACCTATCGGCGGCTGGCGGAAAATGCGCTGGCCAAACTTGCCTCGCATTTCCCGCAGGCGGGCGCGGCCTGGACCGCCCGGGTGCCACTGCCCGGCGGGGATTTCCCGGTCGACGGGGTCGAGGCGCTGCGCGCGCGGATCGCGCAGGCCTATTCGTTCCTTTCGCCGGCCGAGGTGCAGCGCCTGCAACGCACCCACGGCACCGAAGTTTTCGATATCCTGGGCAACGCGCGCGCGCGTGCCGATCTGGGACACGATTTTGGCGCCGGTCTGACCGAGGCCGAGGTGCGCTGGTTCCTGACCCGCGAATACGCCCAAAGCGCCGAAGATATCCTTTGGCGCCGAACCAAGCTTGGACTGAAGATGACGCGCGCGCAGGCCGCCGACCTGGGCGAGTGGCTTGCCGGGCAAGCGGCCGACGCGGCCGAATGAGGGAGCGGGAATGACGCTGGAACTGCAATCGGTGTCGCGGATGGTCGAGGGGAGGGTGCATATCCATCCCACCAGCCTGACATTGCAGAATGGCTCGATGAACGTCCTGCTGGGTCCGACGCTGTCGGGCAAGACGACGCTGATGCGGCTGATGGCGGGGCTGGACCAGCCGACGACCGGGCGTGTCCTGTGGAATGGGGCTGATGTCACCGGCCGTCGCGTGCAGGATCGCGGTGTTGCGATGGTCTATCAGCAGTTCATCAACTATCCCGGCCTGACGGTTTACGAAAACATCGCCTCGCCCCTGCGCATCCTGCGGCGACCGCGCGCGGAAATCGACCGCAAGGTGCGCGAGACCGCCGAGATGCTGCACCTGACACCGATGCTGGCCCGTAAACCGTTGGAGCTGTCGGGGGGACAGCAGCAGCGCTGTGCCCTGGCGCGTGCGCTGGTCAAGGGGGCGGGACTGGTCTTGCTGGACGAGCCGCTGGCGAACCTCGACTACAAGTTGCGCGAAGAGCTGCGCGTCGAAATCCCCCGCATCTTCGAGGCCTCGGGCGCGATCTTCGTCTATGCCACGACCGAACCCGAAGAGGCCCTGCTGCTGGGCGGAAACGCCGCAACCATGTGGGAAGGGCGCGTGACGCAGTTCGGCCCCACCCCCCGCGTCTATCGCGAGCCGGTGGACGCCGTCACCGCCCGCGTGTTCAGCGACCCGCCGATGAACTTTGCCCCCTGCATCAAGCGTGGTCCCAGCCTCGACATCGGGCCGGGCGTCATCGTCCCGGCTGAGGGCGCCTTTGCCGTGCCGGACGGTCAATATCTGGCGGGGTTCCGCGCCAACCACCTGTGCACCGAACGGCCCGGCGCCGACGCACTGGAATTTCGCTGCCCCGTCATCGTCACCGAGATCACCGGGGCGCAAAGCTTCATCCATGTCGGGCATGGCGACGATCGCTGGGTCGGCCTTGTCGACGGCATCCATGATATTGAGCCGGGGCGGCAGATCTCGCTGTGGCTGGATCCGCGCCATGTCTATCTGTTCGACGCGGATGGCAGCCTTGTTGCGCCCGCCGCCTATGCCCGTGCAGCCTGAGGAAAGGGGGGAAGCATGGCCCAGATCACGCTGCAGAACCTGGCCCACAGCTATAGCGCGCATCCGAAATCGGATGCGGATTACGCGCTGAAGGAAATGAACCACGTCTGGCAGGATGGCGGCGCCTATGCGCTGCTCGGTTCGTCCGGTTGTGGCAAGACGACGCTTTTGAACATCATTTCGGGCCTGCTGCGCCCCAGTCAGGGCCGGATCCTGTTCGGGGACCGGGACGTGACGGACGCACCGACGACCCAGCGCAATATCGCGCAGGTGTTCCAGTTCCCGGTGGTCTACGATACCATGACCGTGCGCGAAAACCTGGCCTTTCCACTGCGGAACCGGGGGCGCGACGCCGCCTATATCGCCAGCCGCGTGCAGGACATCGCCCGGATGATCGGGATGGAGGCGATGTTGTCGCGCAAGGCGCAGGGCCTGACGGCCGATGCCAAGCAGAAGATCAGCCTGGGCCGCGGCATGGTGCGCGAGGATGTGAACGCGATCCTGTTCGACGAGCCGCTGACCGTCATCGATCCGCATATGAAATGGGAATTGCGCAGCCAGCTGAAGCAGCTTCACCGCCAGTTCGCGCATACCATGATCTATGTCACCCACGACCAGACCGAGGCGCTGACCTTCGCCGACAAGGTGGTGGTCATGTATGACGGCCGGGTCGTCCAGATCGGGACGCCCGAAGAGCTGTTCGAAAGGCCCGCGCACAGTTTCGTCGGCTATTTCATCGGTTCGCCGGGCATGAACTTCCTGGATGCCCGGATCGAGGGAAACCGCGCCATTCTGCCCAAGGGCGAAACGGTGGATCTGGGCGCGGATTATGGCCGGCAGTCGGGGCAAACCCGCATCGGCATCCGGCCGGAACATGTCCGATTGTCCGGGGCCGAGGGTTTGACCGTCTCCATCCGCCGGGTCGAGGACGTCGGACGCCACCGCATCCTGCGCGCCATATTGTCGGGCCATGATCTCAATATTCTGCTTCCCGAGGGGCAGGCGCTGCCCTCGGATCCGGTGCGCGTCGCGTTCCAACCCGGCAAGGTCGGGGTCTATGTGGATGACTGGCGCGTCCAGCCGAAGCTCGTCGAAAGGGCCGCCTGATGCAGAAAGTCCAGAACAACAAGGCTTGGTTCCTGGTGCTGCCGGTCCTGGTGCTGGTCGCCTTTTCGGCTGTCATTCCTTTGATGACGGTCGTGAACTATGCCTTCAACGACACTTTCGGGAACAACGCCTTCTTCTGGGCGGGTCTCGAATGGTTCGACGAGATGATCCACTCCGACCGCCTGCATGGCGCATTGGGGCGGCAGGCGCTGTTCTCGGCGATCATCCTGGCGATCGAGGTGCCGCTGGGCATCTTAGTGGCGCTGAACATGCCCAAGAAGGGATTCTGGTCCAGCCTCGTGCTGGTGGTGATGGCGCTGCCGCTGCTGATCCCGTTCAACGTCGTCGGCACGATCTGGCAGATCTTCGGTCGTCAGGACATCGGGCTGCTTGGCCATACGCTGGCGGCGATGGGGATCGACTACAACTATACCAACGATCCGATCGATGCCTGGGTCACAGTGATCGTCATGGATGTCTGGCACTGGACTAGCCTTGTCGCCTTGCTGTGCTATGCCGGGCTGCAGTCCATCCCACAGGCCTATTACCAGGCGGCCAAGATCGACCAGGCCAGCCGCTGGGCCGTGTTCCGCTTCATCGAACTGCCGAAGATGAAGGGGGTGCTGCTGATCGCAGTCCTGCTGCGCTTCATGGACAGCTTCATGATCTATACCGAGCCCTTCGTCGTGACCGGGGGCGGACCCGGAAACTCGACCACCTTCCTGTCCATCGACCTGGTGAAGATGGCAGTCGGGCAGTTTGACCTTGGCCCGGCCGCCGCCTTCAGCCTGATGTATTTCCTGGTAATCCTGCTGGTCAGCTGGGTCTTCTACACGGTCATGACCAACCTGGACAAATCGGAGGCGGGGCAATGAAGTCGCGCTCGTCCGGGATCGTCATGACGCTTTACCTGCTGTTCCTGATGATCCCGATCTATTGGCTCGTGAACATGAGCCTGAAGACCAATACCGAGATCACGGGCGCCTTCTCGCTGTTTCCGCAGAACCTGACATTCCGCAACTATCGCGTCATCCTGACCGATCCCAGCTGGTACATGGGCTATGTGAACTCGATCATCTATGTGGTGATGAACACCGTGATCTCGGTCTCGGTGGCGCTGCCCGCGGCCTATGCCTTCAGCCGCTACAGTTTCATCGGGGACAAGCACCTGTTCTTCTGGCTGCTGACGAACAGGATGGCGCCGCCCGCGGTCTTTGCGCTGCCCTTCTTCCAGCTTTACAGCTCGATCGGGCTTTTCGACACGCATATCGCGGTGGCGCTGGCGCATTGCCTGTTCAACGTGCCCTTGGCGGTCTGGATCCTTGAAGGTTTCATGCGCGGCGTCCCGAAAGAGATCGACGAGACGGCCTATATCGACGGATATTCCTTCCCGCGCTTCTTCATCCGCATCTTCATGCCGCTGATCGCCAGCGGCATCGGGGTGGCGGCCTTCTTCTGCTTCATGTTCTCGTGGGTGGAGCTGCTTTTGTCCCGCACGCTGACCAGCGTGAACGCAAAACCGATCGCCGCCACCATGACGCGCACTGTTTCTGCCTCGGGCATGGACTGGGGGGTGCTGGCGGCGGCGGGGGTGCTGACGCTGGTGCCGGGCGCGCTGGTGATCTGGTTCGTCCGCAACTACATCGCCAAGGGCTTCGCCCTGGGGAGGGTGTGATGGCTGAAGCCGCAATTCCCGTGCATCGGCGTGGCAACTGGCCCGCGATCTATCTGGGGGCCACGGGTGTTCTGGCCGTGGCGCTTGCCTTCCTGATCTGGGCCACCCCGGTAAAGGACGGGACCAAGGCCTGGACCGCGCCGATGATCCCGGGCGGCTGGATGGCCTGGACCTTTCCCGTCGCCCTGTTCTTCTGGTTGATCGCGGCACTGCTGGTCCTGTTCACCATTCTTGCCATCCGCTTCCCCGAAGCCCCGCGCCGGGGCGTGCTGCGGATCGAGACGACGCGCGGGGACCGCCTGTTCATCACGTTGCTCGGCTCGGCCTTCATCTGCCTTGGCTGGCTGTTCTTTGCCGGGCCGCCGGTGTGGTGGGGGCTGGGTCTAAGTCTTGTCTACGCCGCAGCGGTCTTTCGCTGGGTCTGAACTGCCGCATCCCGGAGGGGTAGCCGGGTGCGGAAATCACCAAAGGACGTCTCATCAGGGAGGAAAAACATGAGACCGACCAAGACAACCACGGCAATCGCGCTTGCGCTGATGGTCGTGGGGGGAAGCCCCGCCTGGGCCGATATGGAGGCCGCCAAGAAATTCCTGGATGCCGAGATCGGCGACCTGTCCAGCCTGTCGCGCGCCGACCAGGAAAAGGAAATGCAATGGTTCATCGACGCCGCGAAGCCGCTGGCGGGGATGGAGATCAAGGTGGTGTCGGAAACCATCACCACCCATGAATACGAATCCAAGGTGCTGGCCCCGGCCTTCACCGCGATCACAGGGATCAAGGTCACGCATGACCTGATCGGCGAAGGTGACGTCGTCGAGAAGCTGCAAACCCAGATGCAGACCGGCGAGAACATCTATGACGGCTATGTCAACGACTCGGATCTGATCGGCACCCACTGGCGCTATCAGCAGGCGCGCGACCTGACCAAGTGGATGGCTGAAGAGGGCAAGGACTTCACAAGCCCGACGCTGGACCTGCCCGATTTCATCGGGTTGAAGTTCACCACCGCCCCGGATGGAGAGCTGTATCAGCTGCCCGACCAGCAGTTCGCGAACCTCTATTGGTTCCGCTATGACTGGTTCAACGACCAGAAGACCAAGGACGATTTCAAGGCCAAGTATGGCTATGACCTGGGCGTTCCGGTGAACTGGTCCGCCTACGAGGACATCGCCGAATTCTTCACCGGCCGCGACATGTCCTATATCGAAGGTGGCCCGGCGAAGGCCTGGGGCAACATGGACTATGGCAAGAAGGACCCCAGCCTTGGCTGGCGGTATACCGATGCCTGGATGTCCATGGCCGGGATGGGCGACAAGGGCGAACCGAACGGATTGCCCGTCGACGAATGGGGCATCCGCGTCGATGAAAACAGCCGTCCGGTCGGTTCCTGCGTGGCGCGTGGCGGGGCGACGAACGACGCGGCGGCGGTCTATGCCGTGACCAAGGCGATCGAGTGGCTGCAGAAATACACGCCGCCCGAAGCCCAAGGCATGACCTTCAGCGAGGCGGGCCCCGTTCCGGCGCGCGGCGACATTGCCCAGCAGATGTTCTGGTACACGGCCTTCACCGCCGACATGGTCAAGGAGGGCACGCCGGTCGTGAATGCGGACGGCACCCCGAAATGGCGCATGGCCCCCAGCCCGCACGGCGCCTATTGGAGCGAGGGTACCAAGATCGGCTATCAGGACGTGGGCAGCTGGACGCTGATGAAATCGACGCCGGTCGATCATGCCCAGGCGGCCTGGCTTTACGCGCAGTTCGTCACCTCGAAGACCGTGGACGTGAAGAAATCCCATGTCGGGCTGACCTTCATCCGCGACTCGACCATCCACGATAAGTCCTTCACGGAACGCGCGCCGAAGCTGGGGGGACTGGTCGAGTTCTATCGCTCGCCCGCACGCGTGCAATGGTCGCCGACCGGCACCAACATCCCGGACTATCCGAAGCTGGCGCAGTTGTGGTGGCAGAATATCGGCGACGCCATGTCGGGGGCCAAGACCCCGCAGGAGGCGCTGGATGCGCTTTGCGCGGAACAGGAAAAGGTGCTGGAACGGCTTGAGCGTGCTGGCGTCCAGGGAGACCTTGGTCCGAAGCTGAACGAGGAAAAGGACCCGCAGGAATGGCTTGATGCCGAAGGTTCCCCCGTCGCAAAGATCGAGAATGAAAAGCCCAAGGGTGAGACGATCTCGTATGACGAGCTGATCAAGTCCTGGCAGTAAGACGAACGGGGGCGGGGCGATCGGCCTTGCCCCTTTTTTCCCTTTCCCGGCGGACGGCGCATCGGTTTTCGTCCGCGGGGCCCCAGCATTTTCGGACGGACGATGACCCATATTCTTGCGATCGATCAGGGGACGACTTCGTCCCGCGCCATCCTTTTTGACGGCTCGCTCAACGTCGTGTCGATGGCGCAAGAAGAGTTTCGCCAGCATTTCCCGGCCTCGGGCTGGGTCGAGCATGACCCCTCGGACCTGTGGGCAACGGTCGCCGCCACCGCGCGCGCTGCGATCGAGCGGGCGGGAATAGGTGCAAAAGACATTGCCGCGATCGGGATCACGAACCAGCGCGAAACGACGCTGCTGTGGGATCGCAAGACGGGACGACCGCTGCACAATGCCATCGTCTGGCAGGACCGCCGGACCGCCGATCTGTGCGAAAGGCTCAAGGCCGCGGGGCATGAGCCGATGATCTCGGCCCGGACGGGACTGCTGCTTGATCCCTATTTCTCGGGCACCAAGCTGGCCTGGCTTCTGGATCATGTCGAGGGCGCGCGCGCGCGGGCCAAGGCGGGCGAGCTGGCCTTCGGCACCGTGGACAGCTGGCTGATCTGGAACCTGACCGGAGGGCAGGTCCACGTGACCGACGCGACCAATGCCGCGCGCACCCTGCTTTACAACATCGCTGAAAACCGCTGGGACGCCGAGATCTGCGGCCTTCTGGACATTCCCATGCAGCTTCTGCCCGAGGTGCGCGATTGCGCCGGGGATTTCGGGGTGACGCGCGCCGATCTGTTCGGACGCGAGATCCCGATCCTTGGCGTCGCGGGTGACCAGCAGGCGGCGACTGTGGGGCAGGCCTGCTTCCGCCCCGGCATGATGAAGTCCACTTATGGCACCGGTTGCTTCGCCCTGCTGAACACGGGCGCGGATCTTGTCCCCTCGCGCAACCGACTGCTGACGACCATTGCCTATCGCCTGGACGGGAAGACGACTTATGCGTTGGAGGGGTCGATCTTCATCGCGGGCGCGGTCGTTCAATGGCTGCGCGATGGGTTGAAGATCATCCGCACCGCGTCCGAGAGCCAGCCGCTTGCGCAAAAGGCGGACGAAACGCAGGAGGTGGTGATGGTCCCCGCCTTCACCGGACTTGGCGCACCCTATTGGCGGCCGGATTGCCGGGGCGCGATCTTCGGGCTGACGCGCAACTCGGGTCCGGCGGAGTTTGCGCGCGCGGCGCTGGAAAGCGTCGGCTATCAGACCCGCGACCTGCTTGAGGCCATGCGGGCGGACTGGACGACCCCGGGCCAGACCGTGCTGCGCGTCGATGGCGGCATGACGGCCAGCGACTGGTCGATGCAGTTTCTGGCGGACATCCTTGGTGCGCCGGTGGACCGGCCCCGCGTGACCGAGACGACTGCCCTTGGCGCGGCCTATCTGGCGGGGCTGGCGGCCGGGGTCTGCCCCGGGCCCGAACGGTTCGCCAGCCAATGGGCGCTGGATCGCCGGTTCGAACCGAGGATGGATGACAGTCTGCGGCAGGCCAAGTATGCCCGCTGGAAAAAGGCCGTTGCGGCCACGATGGAGGCTGCATGAATTCCTTTGGCTTCGCCCTTCCGGGCCGCGTGATGTTCGGCCGGGGCGAGGCGCAGAAGGCTCCGGCCCTGATCCGTGCGTTCGGGGGGCGGGGTATCGTCGTTCACGGCGCGGATCCGCTGCGTGCCGAATGGCTGGTCCGGTCCTTGCAAGATCAGGGTGCCGAGGTCGCGACCATCGCCTGCCCCACCGAGCCGACCTTGCCGATGCTGGAAGCGGCGCTGGCTCAGGCGCGCGGGGCTGGGGCGGACTGGGTCGCGGGACTTGGCGGCGGGGCCACGCTGGATCTTGGCAAGGCGCTGGCCGCGCTTCTGCCCGCGCCCGGCGGGATCATGGACCACCTGGAGGTCGTCGGTCGCGGGTTGCCGCTGGCCCGCCCGCCCTTGCCCTATGTCGCCCTGCCAACCACGGCCGGAACCGGGGCCGAGGCGACGCGGAATGCGGTCATCGGCCTGCCCGACTACGGGCGCAAGGTCTCGATCCGGGATGAGAGGATGCTGCCCCGGATTGCGATCGTCGATCCGGCTCTGACGGATGGCTGTCCGGCCGCGGTCACGCTGGCCTCGGGGCTGGATGCGGTGGCGCAGGTGATCGAGCCCTATGTCTCGGCACGGGCCACGCCCTTTACCGATGCGCTGGTGCTGCCGGTGATCGAAACTGGTCTGCGTGCACTGGTTACGCTGATGCGGATCGAGGATGCGGATGCCCGTGACCGGCTGGCCTGGACCAGCCTTTGCGGGGGCATCGCGCTGGCCAATGGCGGGTTGGGCGCGGTCCACGGGCTGGCTGGGGTGATCGGGGGTGTCATGCCCGCCGCGCATGGCGCGATCTGCGGTGCGCTGCTGGGCCCGGTGCTTGAGATGAACCGGCGGCTTCTGCCGGGCAGCGGGCGGATCGCCAAGGTCTGCGGCATCCTGGGCGAGGTCTTTTCCGTTCCGACGGCCAAGGGACCGCGGGCGCTCGCCGATTGGGCCAAGGCCAGCGGCCTGCCGGGCCTTGTGGCACAAGGGCTGGACCCCGCCTCCCATCGGGCGGTGGTGGAGGCGTCGCTTTCCAGTTCCTCGATGAAGGGCAATCCGGTCGCGCCGCCCTTGGCCGAGCTTGAGGCCGTCCTGACTGCCGCGGGCTAGGCCGTTCCGGTCCCGCACGACGCCGGGGTGGGATATTCGCGCCATCCGCCAGAAAGCGGCATTCTGACGTCGCATTGTGGCCCTCCCGTTGCCCGCGCACGCTTCAAATCGGGGGCAGGACAGGGATGCGCAGGCCGCGCAAGTCACATGAAAGCAGCACTTTGATATGGCCCCTTGCTGGGCTATCGGCTTTGGCAGGGCGTGCCGGGCTGGCCCGGACGCATGGCATATGCATGAAGGAGCAGGCGTATGACGGCGGAACTGATCGACGGAAAAGGCTTTGCGACGGAAGTCCGCAAGCGCGTTGGTGCGCATGTGGCCGAGCTTTCTGGTTTGGGAATTGTTCCCGGTCTTGCGGTTGTGCTTGTTGGCGAGGATCCGG